>NZ_JBSFYR010000022.1:0-93208 GCF_053599875.1 Streptomyces sp. NPDC005151
GGGTGCGTGCATCGCAAGGCGGAGGACTGAGCCATGGCGGAGCCATGGTGATGGACGACAACGCCGCGAGGTGCGTGCCCCAGCCCCGTGACGCCCCCCCAATTGCCGGTCGGTCTTAATCCGTGGGTCGAGGGGCCGTTCAGCCCGTGCTCAGGCGCAACTTCAAGCGCCGCACGTCCCTGCGTATACGGCGCGCCACCCGCCGGGAGAGCGACGCCCGGCGAGCCTCGACCCTGGGCTGCTCGATGCGCTTGCCGCCGTGCCAGTCGGGCACAGTGACCTCGAAAGCGGAGTCGGGGAGCCCGGCCGACCGGTCGCGGAAGTGCGGGTACGCGAGATAGAGCTTGTCGCCCCCGCGCGAACGGATCACGTCCGGAAGGGTCTTCGCCCGGAGGAACTTCAGGTGGTCGGCGAGCAGATCGGTACGCCCCTTGGCGACGCAGGCGAGCCGCAGCCGCTCGGCTACCTTGATCCGCCTGGCCACGCCGTCGTTCCAGTACGCGTCCATCAGGGGCGCCGCGAGCTCCATCTTGTGGCGACGCACCTCCGGCGACTCCTTGAGCACGCGAGGTCCGAACTGCTGCAGCATGCCGACCGTGAAAGGCCGGACCATCAGGAAATCACGCTTCGGACCTGCGGGTTCGAGCCGGCGAATGAGGTCCATCATCGCCCGCAGGGAATCGAAGCGCCATTCATAGGTGCCGCTCTTGGTGACGTGCTTTCCGTCGTCGCGGCCGACCAGGTAATAGCAGATGTAGTCGGAGATCACGGAGATCCCGGCGCCTCGCAGATAGGCCTCCAGGGTGAACAGGGCATCCTCGCCGGTCCGGAGATTTTCGTCGAATCGCAGCGCGAGCCGTTCCAGCAATTCCCGCCGGAAGAGCTTCTGCGCGCTCAGCGTGTAAATGACCTTGGATTTGTATACGTCGACCCGGTCCTTGGTGGCGGTCCACATCGACTGGGGCGCTCCCCGGTTGACGCCGACCACCTTCCCGAGCACCACATCGGTGCCGGCCCGGTCGGCCGTGGCAACCATCCGCTCCAGGGCCTCGTCGCCGAGGTAGTCGTCGGCGTCGAGGAAGAAGACATAGCGGCCGCGTGCCCTGCCGAGACCCACGTTGCGCGGGCCGCTCGGGCCGCCGGAGTTCGCCTGACGCACGACTGTCGTCGGCACTGCGGAGCGGGCGGCGAATTCCTCAAGGTATTCGCCGGTGCCATCGGTCGAGCCGTCGTCGACCGCGACAATTTCGACCCGGTCGGCGCCGATGGTCTGGCACTCCACGGATTCAAGACAGCGGACGAGGTACGGCATTGCCTCGTACGCTCCGACGATCACCGTCACGTCAGGAATCTGCATCTCGTTCACACCCACAGAAGACAGTCGACGCCACCCGTTGGTTGCCCCACACTCGACGCGCGAATAGTGACACTCATCACAAAGGCCCGGCAAATCCCCTCAGGGTCTTCACCGGGCCTTGGTGAACTGGTATGGGTTGCGGCGATTTTCAGCCGTTCACGGGCTCGCTCAGGCTGATCGCCACACCGGTGTTCCGCGCCTCCGACTTGGCGGCGAGCGCCGTCACGGCCGCGTCGAACTGCACGATGGACGTGGGCTCGTCCGGGCCGAGCAGATACTGCTTCAGCTCACGCCGGGCGTCCGCCAGCGCGTCCGCGCTCTCGTCGACCACCGCGCCGAGCAGGGCATCCAGCTCGGTCGCCGCGTTGGAGAGGACCACTGCGGCACGCACCGCGGTGTTCTGCCGACGGAACTCGTCCTCGCCCAGCTCGGCCGAGTCCGTGACCGCGTACGGCTTTCCGCTCGCGATGAAGTCGGACACCACGCTGGAGATGTCCGAGACCATGGCGTCCGACTCGTTGAAGCAGTCGTACAGACGCATCTGGGAGCCGGAGATGACCTTGTGCTCCCACCAGCCCAGCGAGCGCCAGAACGCGGCGTTCCACTCGTCCTTCAGCTTCGCGGTCTCGGCCTCGCGCGCCGGGTCCGCGAGCGAGTCCCGGGAGAGCTCCGCCTCGTCCCGGGCCACCCGGCCGCCGCTCGGCTCTGCGGCCAGCTGCGCCTCGATGCGGGCCAGCTCGGACTGCGCCGCGGCGCGCTCACCCTGCAGGGCGGCCGATTCCGTCGCCCAGCCCGGGTCGGTGGCCCGCTTGGCGGCGGCCTCCTCGATCATCGCGGTGATGCGCAGATGCACGGCCTTGGCCGCGCGGCTGCGGGTACCGGTGAAGGGGTGCGGCTTGTACAGAAGCCGGACCGGCGGCTCGGCCTCCAGCAGCCGCCGGACGATGTTCTCGCCGGCCAGCAGCAGCGAGGTGTTCCCCGGGTTGTCGTCCCAGCCCTCCCAGGTGGGCGCGTACAGCACGGTCGGGATCGGGTTCTTCGGCGCGCCGGTCCACGGCTTGATGGTGGCCAGCTGGGGACGGCCCACCTCGACGATGTCCTCGTCCCGTACGCCGACATCGGCCAGCGCGTAACGGTCGCGGCCGGCCCGGCCCGCGGTCCACACCTCGTCGTAGACCTTGCTGTACGGGTTGACGCTGGCGAGCTTGTCGCTGTCGCCGTGGCCGATGAAGACGTGCTTCATGGTCGGCACCCGCAGCAGGTGGATGTTCTTGCCGACGTTGGCGGCGTAGAGCGCGACCCGCACCGACGACAGGTTCAGGTTCATCAGGTGCACGCCACCGGGTACGCAGAGCACCGGTACCGAGGTCGTGTTGAGCTGCAAGACCATGGGACGCTCCCGCAGCAGGATGAGCGGCCGGCCACCGAGCTGCCCCATCGTTTCCAGCCACATGTTGACCTGGTAGGCCGATTCCTTCGAGCCGGAGAAGTACAGCATCACCGTCGGCTGGTACTCACCGAGCCAGTCGCCCACGGCCTTGAGCACCTTGGCCTCGGACGGCGCGAGGCGGCTCGGCCGGACATGCGGAAGGAGCGCTGCCAGATATCCGACCGCGAGGACGAGCGTGAGCGCGAGTCCCACATAGGCGAGCCCGTGCCTGCCGGTCTCGATCGCGGCCAGGACGCCGACCATCGCGAAGACGTCCAGATGCAGCATCTTCTCCGCAGGCCGGTTCATCAGCAGCTGCGGCGGGGCGTCCGGAATCCGCGCGGCTTCGAGGTCGATGTTGTGGGTGACCACCGGAAGCTTGCGGCGCAGTCGGATGAGGGCGACCATCGCGCCCTGCGGCGCCTGGAGACCGTAGAAGGCCAGCAGGCAGGCGATCGTCACGTAGAAGAGCGTCATCTCGCCGTATCCCATGCGGGAGAGCAGCAGGATCAACAGCAGCTGGCGCACCAGGAAGCGGATCGAGAGCCCGGCTCGGACGGTGGTCAGGCGGTTGATCAGGTAACTGCCGCAATGGTGCAGATACCGGTCGGCCAGGTACGTCACCGCTGCTGCCGCGATGAAGAACCACAGATTGGGGATCATCGCCGCGAGCATTATGCACGGGAACCCCAGAGCCATGGAGAGCGCGGCGGTCAGCTCCGAACCGCTACCCACGCGAGCCAAGCGAATGGCTTTCGAAATCACGAAGTACCGCTTCCGAAAAGAGTGCCGACTTTTTTTACCTTACGAGGGAAAGGTGAAGAAGACCTTCACGAATTCGGACCCCTGCCGTTCGCGCGGAGCGACAGCAGGGGTCCGAATAGTCGATTGTCAAGCACTATTACACATCCGCCTGTCGATCCAGGACAGCGGCAAGCGCCTGTTCGAAGCCGGATGCCTCGGATGCACTACGGGTCGGGTCCTGCTGACGTACGTCGATCACGTGGCCGGTCATCTCGGAGAGCAGGACGTCGAGCGAGGTGCGGGCGACCGCCTCGGAGGAGAGCAGCGTGCCCGCGGGCTCGTCGCCGAACGCCTTGGTGCGCATCGGGGTCGCGGTGCGCTCGGGGTTCACGCAGTTCACCCGCACACCGTCGCCCGCCCACTCGTCCGAGAGTGCCTGGGTCAGGTTGACCATGGCGGCCTTGGTCGACGAATAGAGGCTGTACTCCGCGCGTCCGCGGGTATAGCTGCTGGAGGTGTAGAGCAACAGCTGGCCCTTGGTCTCCACGAGGTACCTGTACGAGGCGCGGGCGATCTGGACGGGCGCCAGGTAGTTGACGTTCAGCGCTTCCTGGATGGTCGCGCTGTCCGTCTCGGCCAGCTTGCCGATGCGCAGCACGCCCGCGGTGTTGATCACGTAGTCGACGCGGCCGGTGTCCGCGTAAGCCTTGGCGAGAGCATCGTCGACGTGCTCGGGGTTCTCCACGTGCGTACCGGTGGTGGAGCGGCCCAGGGCGTAGACGTTGGCGCCGTAGGACTCGGCGAGCGTCGCGATGTCCGCGCCGATCCCGTACGAGCCGCCGAAGACGACCAGGGTCTTGCCGGTGAGCAGTTCGCGGTAGGAGGCGTCGTCGGCCGGCTGCGGCACGGCCGTGGAGGCCAGCTGGAAGAGCTTGTCCGCGATGAAGACGTCGACCGGCTGGGTGACCTTCATGTTGTACTCGTCGCCCGCCACGACGTAGATCGGCACGTCGGGGAGGTACTTCAGCACGACCGAGCAGTCGTCGGTGGCCTGGAAGTTCAGGTCGCCCGCGGCGACCTCGTAGGCGCGGCGGATCGTGGAGAGCTTGAAGGCCTGCGGCGTCTGGCCGCGGCGCAGCCGGGACCGGTCGGGCACGTCGGTGATGAACTCACCGTCACCGCCGTGGGTGCGGGTCACGATGATCGTGTCCGCGGACGGGATGGCGACGTCGACGGCCTGGTAGCGGTCCAGGGCGTCCACGCAGTCCTGGATGACGCGCTGCGACAGCAGGGGGCGCACGGCGTCGTGAAAGAGGACGTTGCGGTCCTCGCCCTCGGCCAGGCCCTCGCCGAGGGCCGCGATGGCGCGCTCGGTGGTCTCGTTGCGCGTGGTGCCGCCCTCGATCACCTTGGTGACCTTGGTGAGGCCGGCCTTGGCGATGATCTTCTCGACGTCTGGCACATAGCCCGGCGCCATCAGAACGATGATGTCGTCGATGGAGTCGGCCTGCTGGAAGATCGATAACGTGTGCTCGATGACAGCCTTGCCTGCGATCTTCAGCAGCTGCTTCGGGATCGACAGCCCCACGCGCTGGCCGGTACCGCCGGCGAGCACGACTGCTGTGCTTCGGGCTGTGGCTATGTACTGAGCAGACACAGACGACCTACCTTGCGAGGGCCGGGAGATGCAACGATGGTTGCACTCTCCGTTACCGTCTCGCAAGGTGGACGTCGGCTTCCGCATGCCCCGCGGACACCTGCCGTTGCCTTGTGATCAGGGCGAATACCGGAATCGGCGCTTCCCTGCCGGGTGACCGACACCACCCGTTTGAGCGATATGAACCACCCGTGAGCGGGATTCCTGGCCACTGGCCGCGACGGGCGGCGACTCCGGGTTCAGGGTCACCGCAGGGGCGGGCCGTCGGTACAGATCTGCCACCGCGACCCGCCACACCCTGCGTGACCCGTCCGGAAACGGGCTGAACCCGCCGTCCGGGAACGGGCTGGCACCCGCCGTCCGGAACGGGCTGAACTCGTCGAACCCTTCTGGACCAGTGCCGTGACCGGCAGTGTTTGCCCCATGAGGAGCGTCGTCCGGTGCGTGCGATCGCAAGGCGGCCGGAAGTCCCCCAGTGGGGTCTCCTTTGCTCGAACGAAGTTGAGAGCTTGGGGAAGGAGCCACCAGGGCTTTTGGCCAACGCGGCGAGCAGGCGTGCTGGGCGGCGCGACGGGGCAAAGCTTGCCGGGAGCGGCACTAGAACGGGTTGAACTCGTCGAACTCGCGCTGCACCTCGTCATGCTCCGTCTCGCGGTCACGACGGCGCTGGGCCGCCGGGCGGGGGGCTTCGAGACGGTGGTCCTCGCCGCGCCGGCCGAGCATCTCCGCGCCCGCCGCCACGGTCGGCTCCCAGTCGAAGACGACCGCGTTGTCCTCAGCGCCGATGGCCACGCCGTCGCCCGCCCGGGCACCGGCCTTCATCAGCTCGTCCTCTACCCCGAGCCGGTTGAGCCGGTCGGCGAGATAGCCGACGGCCTCGTCGTTGTTGAAGTCGGTCTGGCGGACCCAGCGCTCCGGCTTCTCGCCGCGCACCCGGTAGATGCCGTCCTCCTCCAGCGTGACGGTGAAGCCCGCGTCGTCCACGGCCTTCGGGCGGATGACGATGCGGGTCGCCTCCTCCGCCGGCTTGGCGGCGCGCGCCTCGGCGATCACACCGGCGAGCGCGAAGGAGAGCTCCTTCAGGCCGATATGTGCGACGGCGGACACCTCGAAGACACGGTAGCCGCGCTCCTCGAGCTCCGGGCGGATCATGTCGGCGAGGTCCTGGCCGTCCGGGATGTCGATCTTGTTGAGGACGACGATGCGGGGCCGGTCCTCCAGTCCGCCGTACTGCTTCAGCTCCTCCTCGATGATGTCGAGGTCGGAGACCGGGTCACGGTCGGACTCCAGCGTCGCGGTGTCCAGTACGTGCACGAGAACCGAGCAGCGCTCGACGTGCCGCAGGAACTCCAGGCCGAGGCCCTTGCCCTGGCTGGCGCCCGGGATCAGCCCGGGGACGTCGGCGATGGTGTAGACGGTGCCACCCGCGGTGACCACGCCCAGGTTCGGGATGAGCGTGGTGAACGGGTAGTCGGCGATCTTCGGCTTGGCCGCGGACAGGACGGAGATGAGCGAGGACTTGCCCGCGCTCGGGTATCCCACCAGTGCGACGTCGGCGACGGTCTTGAGCTCCAGGACGATGTCCCGGGACTCGCCCGGCTCGCCGAGCAGCGCGAAGCCGGGGGCCTTGCGGCGGGCGGAGGCGAGTGCGGCGTTGCCGAGGCCGCCACGGCCGCCCTGTCCGGCCACGAACGTGGTGCCCTGGCCGACCAGGTCGGCGAGCACATTGCCGTCCTTGTCGAGGACGACCGTACCGTCGGGAACGGGCAGAATCAGATCCTGGCCGTCCTTGCCGGAACGGTTGTCGCCTGCACCGGGCTGGCCGTTGGTGGCCTTGCGGTGAGGGCTGTGGTGGTAGTCGAGAAGCGTGGTGATGTCCTGGTCGACGACCAGGGTCACATCGCCGCCACGGCCGCCGTTGCCGCCGTCAGGACCGCCGAGCGGCTTGAACTTCTCACGGTGAACGGAGGCACAGCCGTGGCCTCCGCTACCCGCGGCGGCATGCAGCTCGACGCGGTCCACGAAGGTGGTCATGGTGGAAACCTCCAGTTACTTACATGCAGAAATGACTCAAAGCTCATGTTGTCCCGCTGGGGACAGAAGCTGTCTCTCACAGGAGAAACACGCGAAAGGCGGACCCGCTTCCCGTACGGGAAGTGAGGTCCGCCTCCGCAGAAACCGCTCGACGAGCGCCGAAATTACTCGGCGATCGGAACGATGTTCACGACCTTGCGGCCACGGTGGGTGCCGAACTGCACCGCACCAGCGGCGAGCGCGAACAGCGTGTCGTCGCCGCCACGGCCGACGCCCGTGCCCGGGTGGAAGTGGGTGCCGCGCTGGCGGACCAGGATCTCACCGGCGTTGACGGCCTGGCCGCCGAAGCGCTTGACGCCGAGCCGCTGAGCGTTGGAATCGCGCCCGTTCCGGGTGGACGATGCGCCCTTCTTGTGTGCCATGTCTCCTCAGTCCCTTACTTCGCAGCCGCGGGGATGCCGGTGACCTTGATCGCCGTGTACTGCTGACGGTGACCCTGGCGACGGCGGTAGCCGGTCTTGTTCTTGTAGCGAAGGATGTCGATCTTCGCGCCCTTGTGGTGGTCCACAACCTCGGCCTGGACCTTGATCCCGGCAAGCACCCACGGGTCGCTGGTCACGGCGTCGCCGTCGACCACGAGCAGGGTCGAGAGCTCGACCGTGTCGCCAACCTGGGCAGTGGAAATCTTGTCAACCTCAACGATGTCACCGACAGCAACCTTGTGCTGGCGGCCACCGCTGCGCACGATGGCGTACACGCGGATCTCTCTCTCACTCGGAACGGGTCCCCTGATGCCAGCCGCTCGCGCAGGCCGAAACCTGCGACGATCCGGAAGGATGAGCGGCCTCTCCTGACGGACGGATCCGTCAGCGAGGGATGTGCTCAGGGGTGGGCGCGCATGGAAACACGCCGAGGTGCAAGGCTACGGGTCCGCACACTTGTGGGTCAAACCGGGACCCTCGGACCTGTCGCCTGATGGTGCGCGGACTGCTGCGGAGCGCCGGGCTCGGCCGCGTACCGGCCGTCGTCGGGCAGATCGCCTTCCTTGTCTCGCCCCTCGGCTGGTGGAGCCTGCAGGCGCTGAGCGAGGGTCTGGTCACGATCTGTGCGCTGGGGACGGTGTGAGGTGGTGTCCTGATGGCGCGCGGCGGGCGGCTGTCCGGTGCGGTGCTGTTCACCGGCGCCCTTGCCGTGTGCGCGGTGACGCGCTACTCGACCGCTCTGGTGCCGGCCGCCCTGATCGCGGTCGCGGCGCTCGCCTCCTGGCTCCTCCGCCGCCCCCGGCACGATCTCCTCCTCGCCGGTGCGGCCACCGCATGCGCCGTCGCCGTGGCGCTGGCCATGAAGCTGCTCGGCCTGCCGTCCTCCGAGGTCACGCTCCAGGACACATTCACGCGCCATTTCCGCTCGCCGGACGTGCCCGACCCGTGGGCCCTGCTGACCGACCTCAATCTGCAGTACTGGAGCCAAGGGCCGCCCAAACGACGAGGTGCGGCCCTCCCGTGGGAGGACCGCACCTTGTCGTTCACCTTCCGACCGTCGGTCAGCCTTCGGTGTCCGCCGAGACGACTGCCGGCGACGACTGCTCCGCGGCGACCGTCTTCTTGACCGCCTTCTTGGCCGTCGTCTTCTTCGCGGCGGTCTTCTTGGCAGCCGTCTTCTTGGCGACCGCCTTCTTGGCCGTCGCCTTCTTGGCGGTCTTGCGCGCCGTCTTCTTCGCCGGGGCCTCGGTCTCCGCGGCTTCCGCAGCCTCGACTGCGGCGGCGACCGGCTCCGTGTCGGGCTTCGGCTCGGTGGAGCCGGTCACCACGACGACCTCGGCGGCGTCCGCACCCGCGGGCGATCCTGCGGGAGCGGTGACCTTGCGGGTCACCCGGCGCCGGGCACGCGGCGGGGCGGCCGGAGCGGCCTCCTCCGGTGCGGCCGCCGGCTGCGGAGCCTCGGCCACCGGGGCCTCTGCCACCACATCCGCGACGGACAGCGGCGCTTCGGCCGGCGCGACCTGCTCGGCCGGGGCCGGCGATCCCGCCGGAGCAGTCGCCTTGCGGGTCGCCCGACGGCGCGTACGGCCCTGCGGCACCTCGGCCACGGGGGCCTCGACGGCCACCGGGACCTCGACGGCCGGCTCGGGCTCGACGACCGGCTGAGCCTCGGCAACCGGCTCCGGCTCCACGACCGGAGTGGGCGCGGGTGCGAACTTCGGGGCACCGGCCGGGGCCGACGCCTTACGGGTCGCCCGCCGGCGGCCACGGCCACGCGAGGCAGCCGCCTCGGCCTCGGCCGGGCTGCTGTACAGCTCCTCGTCCGGTACGAACTCCGGCTCGGGGAACGCCAGGGGGGCAGCGACCTCCGCAGCCACCTCGGCCTCGGTCTCCACCTCCGCCTCGACGTGCTCGTGGTCGGCGAGGTACTCGTGCTCGGGCTGCTCACCGGCACCGCCGCGGCCGCGCTTCTTGGCGCGCTTGCCGTTGCCACCGCCACCGATCGAGCTCGGCTGCTCCATGTGCACGACCACGCCGCGCCCGTTGCAGTGGACGCAGGTCTCGGAGAACGACTCCAGCAGCCCCTGGCCCACCCGCTTACGGGTCATCTGGACCAGGCCCAGCGAGGTGACCTCGGCGACCTGGTGCTTCGTACGGTCGCGTCCCAGGCACTCCAGCAGGCGCCGCAGCACCAGGTCGCGGTTGGACTCCAGGACCATGTCGATGAAGTCGATGACGACGATGCCACCGAGGTCGCGCAGCCGCAGCTGACGCACGATCTCCTCGGCCGCCTCCAGGTTGTTCCTGGTGACGGTCTCCTCGAGGTTGCCGCCCTGACCGGTGAACTTGCCGGTGTTGACGTCGACGACGACCATCGCCTCGGTCTTGTCGATCACCAGCGAACCGCCGCTGGGCAGCCAGACCTTCCGGTCCAGCGCCTTCATCAGCTGCTCGTCGATCCGGTACGTCGCGAAGATGTCGACCTCGGAGGTCCACTTCGACAACCGGTCCGTCAGGTCGGGGGCGACATGCCCGACGTAACCGTGGATGGTCTGCCACGCGTCGTCACCGCTGACGATGACCTTCGAGAAGTCCTCGTTGAAGATGTCGCGGACGACCCTGACGGTCATGTCCGGCTCACCGTAGAGCAGCGTCGGCGCGTTGGCGCTGCCGTTGCTCTTCGACTTCTTCTGGATGTCCTCCCACTGCTGCTGCAGCCGCTCGACATCACGGCGCAGCTCGTCCTCGCTCGCGCCCTCGGCCGCGGTACGGACGATGACGCCCGCGTCCTCGGGGACGATCTTCTTGAGGATGGTCTTCAGCCGGGCGCGCTCGGTGTCGGGCAGCTTGCGGCTGATGCCGGTCATGGAGCCCTCGGGCACGTAGACCAGGTAGCGGCCGGGCAGCGAGACCTGACTGGTCAGGCGGGCACCCTTGTGACCGATCGGGTCCTTCGTCACCTGGACGAGGACGGACTGGCCGGACTTCAGCGCGGTCTCGATCCGGCGCGGCCCGTGGGCCATGCCGAGCGCCTCGAAGTTGACCTCACCGGCGTACAGGACGGCGTTGCGCCCCTTGCCGATGTCGACGAAGGCGGCCTCCATGGACGGCAGTACGTTCTGCACCTTGCCCAGGTAGACGTTGCCGACGTAGCTGGTGGCCTGCTCCTTGTTGACGTAGTGCTCGACGAGCACGTTGTCCTCGAGGACGCCGATCTGGGTGCGCTCGCCGTTCTGGCGGACGACCATCACGCGATCGACGGCCTCACGGCGGGCCAGGAACTCCGCCTCGGTGATGATCGGGACGCGGCGGCGGCCCTGCTCACGGCCCTCGCGGCGACGCTGCTTCTTCGCCTCCATACGGGTCGAGCCCTTGATGGACTGGACCTCGTCGAAGCCGGTGCCGGGCTCGGCCGCTTCCTTCCCACGCCGTTCCCGCGGCTCGCGGACCTTGACGACCGTACGCTCCGGGTCGTCCGTGCCGGACTCGGCCTCGGGCGACGCGTCACCACTGCGACGGCGACGACGACGGCGACGACGGCTGCTGCTGGAACCGGAGGCGGACGCCTCGTGGTCCTCTTCCTCCTCCTCGTCGGCCTCGTGACCGCGCTCGTGCTCGTCCTCGGACGTGTCGGCAGCGTGCTCGTCGGCCTCCGCGGCTTCGTCCGACTCGCTGGGCTCACCGCGACGACGGCGACGGCCACCACGACGGCGACGGCGCGAAGGACGGTCCCCGTACTCGTCCGGCTCCTCGCCCTCGTGCTCGGCTTCGCCCTCGGCCTCCGCCTCGAGCTCGTCCTCGGCGTGCTCCTCCACCGGGGCGGCAGGGGCGGGCGCCCGGTCGGCGACCGGCTCGGTCTCGACGGCCTCGCCGCGGCGGCGGCGACGGGAACCGCCCTGCGGTGCGGCCTCGGCGGCCGGAGCCGCCTCTTCGGCCGACGGGGTCTCCTCGGCCGTCTCGATCTCTTCCTCGATCTCTTCCTCGGCCTCGTCGTAGTGCGAGGCGGGACCGGCGGCCGCGGCGGCGGCAGCGGCGGTCTCCGGGGTCTGGAACATCGGCTCGGCGAAGACCGGCGCCTGGAAGACGGCCACGGCGGGACGCGTCGCCCGACGGCTCTCGCGGGCGGGCTCCTCGACCTTGCCGGTGAACTCCGGCCGGCCTGCGGGGGCGGTGGCCCGGCGGCGCTGACGGCCACGCGGCGCGGCGGCCTCGGTCTCCTCCTCCGGCTCGGCGACCGGCTCCTCGGCGGCCTCGGTCTCGACCACGGCCTCCACCGGCGCGACGGGCTCGACGATCTCGGCGGCCTGCGGGGCACCCGCGGGCGAGGTGGCCTTGCGGGAGGCCCGACGACGGCCGCGCGGGGCAGCCGGCTCGGCAACTTCTGCGGTCTCTGCGGTCTCGGTGACCTGCACGGCCTCCACGGCCGCCACGGGCTCGACGATCTCGGCGCTCGTGGTGTCGCCCGACACGGGCTGCGGGGCACCCGCCGGAGCGGACGCCCGGCGGCGGGTACGGCCACGCGGGGCGGCGGCCTCGACGGGCTCGGCGACGGGCGCCTCGATCGGAGCGGCGGTCTCCACGACCGGCGCCGCCTCGACGACCTCAGCGGCCTGCGGGGCACCAGCCGGAGCCGTGGCCGTGCGCGTCGCCCGGCGACGCGCACGCGGCGCCGGAGCGGCCTCAGTGGGCTCTGCGGCCTCGGCGGGCGCAGCAGCCTCGGGGGCCTCCTCGGCCTTCGGCGCACCCGCGGGAGCGGTTGCCTTGCGCGTCGCCCGACGACGCGCACGCGGCGCCTCGGCGGTCTCGGCGGGAGCAGCGGCTTCGGCAGGCTCCTCCACCTCGACGGGCTCGACGACCTCGGCGGCCTGCGGGGCGCCCGCGGGGGCTGTCGCCTTGCGGACCGCGCGGCGGCGGGTACGCGCCGGCACCGCGGCCTCCGCCTCGGCGGCAGCGGCGTCGGACCCTTCGGCGTCAACGGCCGGTATGGCCGGCGCGACTGCCTCGGCGGCTTCCGCGCCCTTGGCACCCGCCGACGGCGGGCCTGCCGGGCGGGACGCTGCGCGGCGCCTGCGGCGCGGCGGCAGCTTGTCACCGGGGGTGTTGTTCTCTTCGGCGTTCCCGGTCGTACCGGGTTCGATCGGTTCGAGCATGCGGGCGGTTCTCCCGTCGCGCTCCCGGGCGCCGCGCCTGATTCCGGTCCGGCACGGTCCGCATGCAAAACGCGGTACCGCCGTCCGGGGCGCGGGCGCCGCACGGGAGCTGAATGTCTGGCTCGCCGGTTCCGTCCGCGATGTACGTACGGCCTGGCGAAAGTCTTATGGGTCAGCGCGCGGCCCGGCCCAGGTGGCTCCCGAGCCCGAGGGCTGCGCTACAACGACCGCCTTACGCGGAACCTGCACCTTCCGGCGCCGTCGCGACGGCGGTCCCGGTGGCCGTGGGTTGCACGGCCGGGGCTGCCTCGCGGTCGGGCGCGAGCGGGTCGGTCACCGTTCCGGACTCCTCGTCGAAGAGCCCCTGCGCCAGCCTGGTCACCGCTGCGGGGACCGGCGGCGCCAGGTCGGCCACAACGCGGAGACCGGACAGGACGTCGTCAGGTCGCACGGCAGGTGTCACGTGCCGAACAACCAGCCGCAGTATCGCACAGGGCTTGTCCCCCGGCCTATCAGCGCCGGGATCGATGGCCTCCAGGCCGGCGACGGCCGCGCGGGCGTCGAAGGTCCGCATGCCGTTCTTCGTACGGCGCTGGACCTCGACGGTCTCGGCGCCGAGGAATCCGGCGACGGCCTTCTCGGCGTCCTCGAAGGGGACCCCGTCGAGCCGCATCTCCCAAACGGAGGCGGTCAGCCGGTCGGCGAGACCCGAGGTGCGGGCCTCCACCGCGTCGGTGATGTCGAGGCCGTCCGGGAGCGACGCGTCGAGCAGTGCGCGCAACGTGTCGGGGTCCCGCGGCTCGGTGAGGGCGATCTCCAGGAACTCGGCCTCGCTGCCCGTGCCGGTGGGTGCGGCATTGGCGTACGAAACCTTGGGGTGCGGGGTGAAGCCCGCCGAGTAGGCCATGGGCACCTCGGCGCGCCGCAGCGCCCGCTCGAACGCGCGCTGGAAGTCGCGGTGGCTGGTGAACCGGAGGCGGCCGCGCTTGGTGTAGCGCAGTCGGATGCGCTGCACTGCCGGTGCGGGCGGCGGGCCTTCGGGCTGTCGCTTGCCCAGTGGTTCTTCTCCTCGGTGCGGAGCGGACGCGGTGGCACGCCGCCCTCGAAATACGGGTGGCCCGGGGGTGTCCGGTCCGGCTCACCCCTGCTTGCGCAGGGAGATCTCGGGTTCGGGCGCCGCGCTGGGCACAGTCGTTGTACTACCCAGAGTACGCGCAAGGGGGCGCACCGGTTCCCGGGGCTCGGGGACCGGGCCCCCGCCGGCCAGTGCGCGCCATGCGTCGCGGCGGGCCTGCCGCACGCTCTCGCGCGCGGTGCGCAGCGCACTGCGGGCCGCACGTCCTGCCTCGACCGCGGCGCGCTTGGCGGGGGCCCAGACCGCGTCGCGCACGAAATGGCCGACCGGGGCGCACACCGTGCGGTAGGCCCAGGCCATCGGGGCGCCGATGAGATGCCACGCCAGCCAGGCAAGGCCGCGGCCGACGGTCCGCGAGACGAATCCGGCGATACGCCAGGCGACGCGGAGCGCGGCGGCGAGCTCCCGGCCGACCGGGGCGAGGACCCGCCGGTACAGCCAGGCGACGGGGGCGACGAGCAGCGTCCTGACCAGCCAGCCGACGGCCGCCCCCAGCCCCCGCGCGGCTGCGATGACGCCGCTCGCCACCACGTCGGCCAGCCAGGCGATGCCGCGGCCGAGCGGGGTGAGCAGCGCCCGGTACGTCCAGGCCAGCGGCACCACGACCAGGTGCTCCACCAGCCAGGTGACGGCGAGCGCGAGCGGCACCAGGACATACCGCCACACCCCGACCACCGGCCACACGAAGACAGCGGTGAGCACCCAGCCGATGCCGGTGGCGAGGCCCCGTCCGGCGGGGGTGAGCAGCTTGCGGTACACCCACCGCAGCCCATGCCCGACCGGAGTGAGCACCCACTTGTACAGCCAGACCATCGGCGCCACGATCCCGTACCGGACGACGGGCACGACCACATACCGCCACAGCGCCACCCACGGCCACACGAAGACGGCCGCGCCCAGCCACAGCAGCCCCTGCCCGACCACGGCGGCCAGCCACCGCAGCCCGTGCCCCAGCGGGGTGAGGACCGACTCGTACAGCCGGACCAGCGGGACGACCACGAGCACCCTGCCCAGCCAGGACAGGGCCCGCCCCAGGGGGCGCAGCAGGACCCGGTCGGCGGCGCGTGCGGTGGCGACGAGTACGTCCCAGACCATCCGTACGGGCAGAACGATCACGAGCACCACGACCCGTACCGGAATCCTGATGAACGTGGTCAGGCAGCCGTCGCCGGTTTCGTAGTGCCCAGGTGCCTGATGCCTGCCGTACACGCGGGGCTGCTTCTCCTGGTCCATGGGAGACAGGACGCGAAAGACCCGGCCCAGGGTTTCCCGGGCCGGGCTTTCGTCATCGAGCTGTCACCCGAACGGTGACGTCCTGTGTGACGTGATGTCCGGGGTTAGACCGACCGGCAATTGGGGGGTGGGTGAAGGAGCGGGGCTGGGGTGCGTGCATCGCAAGGCGGAGGATTGAGCCATGGCGGAGCCATGGTGATGGACGACAACGCCGCGAGGTGCGTGCCCCAGCCCCGTGACGCCGCCCCCCGATTGCCGGTCGGTCTTACTTGACGACCGTCAGCGGAAGCAGCTTCTTGCCCGTCGGACCGATCTGAATGTCCAGGCCGAGCTGAGGGCACACGCCACAGTCGAAGCACGGGGTCCAGCGGCAGTCCTCGACCTCGGTCTCGTCGAGCGAGTCCTGCCAGTCCTCCCAGAGCCAGTCCTTGTCCAGACCGGAGTCCAGGTGGTCCCAGGGCAGGACCTCCTCGTACGTCCGCTCGCGGGTGGTGTACCAGTCGACGTCCACGCCGAACTCGGGGAGCGTCTTCTCGGCGCCCGCCATCCAGCGGTCGTACGAGAAGTGCTCGCGCCAGCCGTCGAAGCGGCCGCCGGACTCGTAGACGGCGCGGATGACCGAGCCGACACGGCGGTCGCCGCGCGAGAGCAGGCCCTCGACGATGCCGGGCTTGCCGTCGTGGTAGCGGAAGCCGATCGAGCGGCCGTACTTCTTGTCGCCGCGGATCTTGTTGCGCAGCTTCTCCAGCCGGGCGTCGGTCTCCTCGGCGCTCAGCTGTGGGGCCCACTGGAACGGGGTGTGCGGCTTGGGTACGAAGCCGCCGATGGAGACGGTGCAGCGGATGTCGTTCTGACCGGAGACCTCGCGGCCCTTGGCGATCACATTGACCGCCATGTCGCCGATCTGGAGGACGTCCTCGTCGGTCTCGGTGGGCAGGCCGCACATGAAGTACAGCTTCACCTGGCGCCAGCCGTTGCCATACGCGGTGGCAACCGTCCGGATGAGGTCCTCCTCCGAGACCATCTTGTTGATGACCTTGCGCATGCGCTCGGAGCCGCCCTCGGGGGCGAACGTGAGACCCGAACGGCGGCCGTTGCGGGTCAGCTCGTTGGCCAGGTCGACGTTGAACGCGTCGACGCGGGTGGAGGGCAGCGAGAGGCCGATCTTGTCCTCGGTGTACCGGTCCGCGAGCCCCTTGGCGATGTCGCCGATCTCACTGTGGTCCGCGGAGGAGAGCGAGAGCAGGCCGACCTCTTCGAAGCCGGTCGCCTTGAGACCCTTCTCGACCATGTCGCCGATGCCGGTGATGCTTCGCTCCCGCACGGGGCGCGTGATCATGCCGGCCTGGCAGAAACGGCAGCCACGGGTGCAGCCGCGGAAGATCTCGACGGACATCCGCTCATGGACGGTCTCGGCGAGGGGGACGAGGGGCTGCTTCGGGTACGGCCACTCGTCGAGGTCCATGACGGTGTGCTTGGACACGCGCCACGGCACGCCCGACTTGTTCGGCACGACGCGGCCGATCCGGCCGTCCGGGAGGTACTCGACGTCGTAGAACCGCGGTACGTAGACGCCACCGGTCCTCGCGAGGCGGAACAGCACTTCCTCGCGCCCGCCGGGCCGGCCTTCGGCCTTCCAGGCGCGGATGATCTCGGTGATCTCCAGGACTGCCTGCTCGCCGTCGCCGATGACCGCGCAGTCGATGAACTCCGCGATCGGCTCGGGGTTGAACGCGGCGTGGCCGCCGGCGAGGACGATCGGGTCGTCGAGACCGCGGTCCTTGGCATCCAGCGGGATGCCGGCGAGGTCGAGGGCGGTGAGCATGTTGGTGTAGCCGAGCTCGGTGGAGAAGCTCAGCCCGAAGACGTCGAACGCCTTCACCGGGCGGTGGCTGTCCACGGTGAACTGGGGCACCTTGTGCTCGCGCATCAGCTCTTCGAGGTCCGGCCACACGCTGTACGTGCGCTCGGCCATGACGCCCTGGCGCTCGTTGAGCACCTCGTACAGGATCATGACGCCCTGGTTGGGCAGCCCGACCTCGTACGCGTCCGGGTACATGAGCGCCCAGCGGACGTCGCATTCGTCCCACGGCTTGACGGTGGAGTTGAGCTCACCGCCGACGTACTGGATGGGCTTCTGCACATGCGGGAGCAGAGCTTCGAGCTGTGGGAAGACCGAATCGACAGACATCGCGAACTTTCGAGAGCCGGCAGAGGTGACCATCCAGCGTACCCCGGCGCTCAGCTTGTCAGCTCCGACCGCAATTTCGGCCGGGAGGCCCGCTCCCACACCCCGGGCAGTTCCCGTTCGCGGGCGGCCGCGGCCGCCTCCTCATGCCCGTACAGCAGACCCCAGGTGAAGGCGGACTCCCCCGCCGCGTGCGCCTGGGCGGCCACGGTGCACAGGGCTTCGCGGGCGACGACGCTGTCCTGGTGGTCGCCGAGCACGGTCTGCACGGCCTTCATCCGCTTGGCGAACTTCTCGGCGGGCTTGCCCAGCGCGGGGGTGGCCGCCTCCCCCGCGTACCTGGCCCGCTTGGCGGCCTTGCGGGCCTCGTGCATCGCCACGTCCCGGCTCTGGCCCGCGGGGAGGTCCAGGGCGTGGCCGATCCGGGTGGCCAGGCGCGCGTAGTCCTTCAGGACGGCGCGCGGCAGGGCGTCCCGCGGGCCGCGGTCCGCGGCGGGCAGCAGCGGCGGGTCGGCGAGGAACGCGTCGAGTGTGCCGAGGAGCACCAGATACCGCTTCCCGTCGAGTACGCCGACGGTCCGGCGCCGGGAACCTGAGCGGCGGGCGGTGGACCAGATGCGCAGGCGGCTGCGGACGGGCCCGAGGACGAGGGTGCGGGGCAGGTCAGCGATCCGGGTGCGGAGCCGTTCGTCGAGGACCTCCTGGTCCCGGTCGACACCGAGCTCCGCGGCCAGCCACTTCAGCTCGTCACCGATCGGATCGGTGACCGTCCGGTCCAGGATCTTGCGGTACGTCCTGAAGGCGCTGCGCAGCCTGCGTGTGGCGACCCGCATCCGGTGCACGGAGTCGGGCAGATCGCGGCGTACGGCGGGGTCGAGGGCGACGATCGCCGTGATCTGGTCGCGTGCGAACGCCAGGACGTGGTCGCCCGCAGTCCGGGGCCGCGGCTTGCCGTCCCCCTTCGGGCGCTGCTTCCGCTTCGGGGCTGTCTCGTCGAGGGCCCTGGCCAGTTTGGACGACGATGCGGAGGGGCGTACGCCGCCCTTGCGCAGCCGGCGTTCGACGTCGTCGAGGAAGGCGGGGTCCTGGTCGTCTGCGAGTTCGACCTCGATCTCGGTCCAGGCGGCGGTGCCGCTGCCGCCCGTGAGCCGCTCGGCCCGGACCTCGTCGACGCTGAGTTCGGCGAGCAGCGTGCCGTCGGCGTCGAGCAGGTGGTGGACGTCCCGGGCAGAGAGCAGCCGGACGACGGGGACGAGCTCCGTCTCGCGGACCCGGGAGCGCAGCAGCCCTGCGAGGCTGTTCGGAAGGGTGTCGGAGAGCGGGGCCCGGATCTCGTCGCGGATCCCGGAGGCGACCGGGAATTTGAGGTGCCAGCCGGCGTCGGCGCCGCCGGTGCGGCGGCGCAGGGTGAGCGCGTCGGCCGCGAGCCGGTGGTCCTCGGTGTCGTAGTAGACGGCGTCCAGCTCCATGACGCCGCGGTGATCCACGGCCGCGACCCCGGCCACCCGGGTCAGATCGGGAAGCCGGGTATCGACGGTGGCTTCGTACTTCCGCTCGATCTCACGCTTCGAGTCCGCCATCGGACCTACTTTCGAGTGAACCGTCGGCTTCACCCGCAGCGACGCTGAGGCGTGTTCTAAGTTGTACACCTGTCCTCGGGCAGCGGTCAGGGCTTGGCCGTCAGGAGGTTCATCTGAACCGAGTGAGAAGCCGCCCCGTTCGCGGGGCGGAGGAGTCACGAACCGAATCTAGACGCGACGACGCGACGCGAGCGAGCGAGCGCGATCGCGATCGATTCCGTTCCCTGAGCAGTCCCTTGCCGGGACCTGGTGCACACCCGGCTCTAAGGGCTGTCCCGTAATCCCTGGTGGATCAGCGCACGGCGTCAGATGCGGTGCAGCGCAAGGCGGAGGAGCGTCCTCATACTGGGCGTATTCGGACGTTCCGACAACGCAGCGAGGTGCCGTAGCTGTCGTCGTGCGCCCCACCAGGGATTACGGGACAGCCCTTAGGGACTGCCCGCGGCAAGGACACGCCTACGCCGACATCGGCCGCTGCACCCGGATCGACTGGAGCAGTCCGATGGCCACCCAGACGGCGAACATCGACGACCCTCCGTACGACACGAACGGCAGCGGGAGTCCGGCGACCGGCATGATGCCGAGCGTCATCCCGATGTTCTCGAACGCCTGGAAGGCGAACCAGGCGATGATTCCGGCGGCGACGATCGTGCCGTACAGCTCGGTGGTCTCGCGGGCGATCCGGCAGGCGCGCCACAGGACGACGCCGAGGAGGACGAGGATCAGTCCGGCGCCGAGAAAGCCGAGTTCCTCGCCCGCGACGGTGAAGACGAAGTCGGTCTGCTGCTCGGGAACGAACTGACCGGTGGTCTGGCTGCCCTGGAAGAGGCCGGTGCCGGTGAGTCCGCCGGAGCCGATGGCGATGCGGGCCTGGTTGGTGTTGTAGCCGACGCCCGCCGGGTCGAGCGCCGGGTTGGCGAAGGCGGCGAAGCGGGCGATCTGGTAGTCGTCGAGCAGGCCGAGCTGCCAGACTGCGACGGCTCCGGCCGCGCCGGCGCCGAGGAGTCCGAAGACCCAGCGGTTCGACGCGCCGGAGGCCAGGAGCACGCCGAGCACGATGACGGCCATGACCATCACGGAGCCGAGGTCCGGCATCCCCATGACGATCAACATCGGGAGGAGCGCGAGACCGAGTGCCTTGGCGACGGTCCGGTGGTCGGGGTACAGCTGGTCGCCCGCGTCGACGCGGGCGGCGAGGATCACCGCCATCACCAGGATGATGGTGATCTTGGTGAACTCGGACGGCTGCAGGGAGAAGCCGCCGCCGACGATGATCCAGGCGTGGGCACCGTTGACGGTGGCGCCGAGCGGGGTGAGGACCGCGAGGACCAGGAGCACCGAGAGGCCGTAGAGGACCGGGACGGCGCCGCGCAGGGTGCGGTGGCCGAGCCAGATCGTGCCGACCATCAGGGCGAAGCCGATGCCCGTGTTGAGGGCGTGCCGCAGCAGGAAGTAGTACGGGTCGCCGCGGTTGAGGGAGTCCCGGCCGCGGGTCGCCGAGTAGACCAGGGCCGCGCCGATGAAGGAGAGCGCGACCGCAGAGCCCAGCATCGGCCAGTCGAGCCGGCGCACGACGGAGTCGCGGGCGGTGAGTCTGCCCCAGACGCCGCGGTCGGGGGCGTACCGGGAGACGGAGAAGCCGGCCATCAGTCGCGCCTCCCGAGCACCGCGGCGAGCGTCTGCTCCTCCGGGGTCTTCTGCGAGTTCGGGTCGTAGGGCTTGATCGTCGGGGCGTCGATCGAGCCGTCGTGCTGGATCTTGGGCAGCGACTTCTGCGGGGTGGCCAGCAGCGCCTTCTTGAGGTCCTGCTTGCCGGAGTCGTCGAGTCCGTAGAGCGCGTCATAGATGTTGCGGACGGCGGGCCCGGAGGCGCCGGAGCCCGTACCACCCTGGGAGATCGTCATGACGATCGAGTAGTCCTTGGTGTACGTGGCGAACCAGGAGGTCGTCTGCTTGCCGTAGACCTCGGCCGTGCCCGTCTTGGCGTGCATCGGGATCTTGTCCTGCGGCCAGCCGCCGAATCGCCAGGCGGCGGTACCGCGGGTCGCGACGCCCGCCAGCGCCCCCTCCATCTGCTTCAGGGTCTTGGCGCTGGCCGGCAGCTTGCCGTGCGAATGGGGCTCGATCATGCGGACGTTCTTGCCGTCGGGGCTGACGATCGCCTTGCCGACGGTCGGGTCGTGGAGCGTGCCGCCGTTGCTGATCGCGGCGTAGATGGTCGCCATCTGGATCGGGGTGACGAGGGTGTCGCCCTGGCCGATGGAGTAGTTGATCGCGTCATAGGCGTGCAGCTTCATGCCCTCGAGGCAGTTCTCGTGGGCGAGCACGGTGCCGAAGTCCTTCTTCTTGGGCCATTTCTTGCCCTGTTCGCACCAGGCGTCCTTGTTGGCCTTCCAGAAGTCCTTCTTCCACTGGCGGTCGGGGACCCGGCCGGTGACCTCGTTGGGGAGGTCGATGCCGGTCTCCTTGCCGAGGCCGAACTGGTGGGCGGTCTTGAAGAACCAGTCCTTGGCGTTCTTCTTGGGCTTCAGCCCGCCGTCCTTCTGCCACTGCTGGTGACCGAGGGCGTAGAAGACGGTGTCGCAGGAGACCTCGAGCGCCTGGCCCAGGGTGATCGCGCCGTGGCTCTGCGATTCGAAGTTCTTGTAGACCTGGCCGTCGGCGCTGTACGAGCTGCCGCAGGTGTAGCGGCCGTCGAACGAGTAGCCCGCATTGACGGAGGCCGCGGTCGAGACGACCTTGAAGATCGAGCCCGGTGCGGCCTGGCCCTGGATGGCCCGGTTGAGCAGCGGATAGTTGGACTTCTTGCTGGTCATCCGGGCGTAGTCCTTGCCCGAGATGCCGCCGACCCAGGCGTTGGGGTCGTAGTCGGGGTTGGACACCATCGCGACGACTCGGCCGGTCTTGGCCTCCATGACGACGACGGCGCCCGAGTCGGCCTTGTAGTTCTGGTTGGTGTTCTTGTCGAAGGACTTACGGGCCGTCTTCATGGCCTCGTTGAGCTCGTACTCCGCGACGGCCTGGACCCGGGCGTCGATGGAGGTGACGACGCTCGATCCCGGCTCCGCCCTGTCGTTCTTCGCCTGGCCGATGACCCGGCCGAGGTTGTCGACTTCGTAGCGGGTGACGCCGGCCTTGCCGCGCAACTCCTTGTCGTACGTGCGCTCCAGGCCGGAGCGGCCGACCTGGTCGGAGCGGAGGTACGGCGAGTCGGTGTTCTGGGCCTTGGTGATCTCTTTGTCGGTGACGGGCGAGAGGTAGCCGAGGACCTGGGCGGTGTTGGCCTTGCCGGGCGAGGCGTAGCGGCGTACGGCGGTGGGTTCGGCGGTGATGCCGGGGAAGTCCTCGGCGCGTTCGCGGATCTGCAGGGCCTGCTGGGTGGTTGCCTCGTCGGTGACCGGGATCGGCTGGTACGGCGAGCCGTTCCAGCAGGGCTGCGGGGTCTTCGCGTCGCAGAGCCGGACCTTGTCGAGGATGTCCTTCGGCTTCATGTCGAGCACATCGGCGAGCCGGGTCAGAACGCCCTTGCCGTCGTCGTCCATCTTCAGCAGCTCGGTGCGGCTGGCGGAGACGACGAGGCGGGTTTCGTTATCGGCGAGGGGCACGCCGCGGGCGTCGAGGATGGAGCCGCGGACGGCGGGCTGGACGACCTGCTGGACGTGGTTGCTCTTCGCCTCGTCGGTGTATTCCCGGCCGTTGCGGATCTGGAGGTACCAGAGGCGGCCGCCGAGTGTCAGCAGCAGGGAGAAGACGAGGACTTGGATGACGATGAGCCTGATCTGGACCCGCTGGGTCCGTCCCGTCTCCGGAATGTTGCTCACAGGGCGCCCCCGGTGGTCGGGCCGGGTGTCCGGGGGGTGCCCCCCGGGAGATACAGCCTCACAGTCGCTTGACTCCCTTGATCCGTCCGGCCCGTGCCGACCGTTTGCGGGCGACCTTCACACGCAGTCCGCCGCGCTGGCTGCCGATCCTGAGTCCGGTGCCGGAGGAGAGCCAGCCCGAGGCCACGTCGCCGCCGGAGGGCTCGGAGAGCGGGTCGTTCTCGGTGCGTCTGGCGAGCGCCATGATCAGTGGAACGGTGAACGGCGCGAGAAGCAGATCGTAGACAGCGGCGGTGAACAGCAGGCCGCCGAGGCCGACATGGCGGGCGGCGGTGTCCCCGACGAGCGCGCCGACGAGGGCGTACAGCAGCGTGGATCCGATCGCGGCGGCCACGACCACGGCCATCGGGGCGAACGCGGACTTGAGCCGGCCGTTCTCCGGCCGGGCGAGTCCGGAGAGGTAGCCGATGATGCAGAGGACCATGGCGTAGCGCCCGGCGGCGTGGTCGGCGGGCGGCACCAGGTCGGTGAGGAGCCCCGCGCCGAAGCCGATCAGGGCGCCGGCCACATGTCCGTACACCAGGGAGAGGCCGACGACGACGAGAAGCAGCAGGTCGGGGACGGCGCCGGGGAGTTGGAGGCGCGCGAGTACGGAGACCTGGACGACCAGGGCGATCACGACCAGAGCGGTGGAGAGCAGAGTCCGGTTGAAGCGCATGGGGATCAGCTCTACCTCTGCTCGTTGACCGCGTTGCCGGTGGTTCCGGTGGGGCTGGGACTCCCACTGGGACTGCCGCTCGGGGTCTCGTTGACGTTACCCACGACCTTTCCGTTGGTGTCGACGATGTCACCGTTGGGCGAGATGGTGACGGTGACCGTCGGGGTGGGGGTGGGTTTCGGTTTGGCGGGCTGTTTCGGCAGGACCATGTCGCGCGGGTCCTCGCGCGGTGCCTGGACGACGACGCCGACGATGTCGAGTCGGCTGAAGCCGACGTACGGGCGGACATAGACGGTACGGGTGAGGTCGCCGCCGGACGGGTCGACGCGGACCACCTCGCCGACCGGGACTCCGGGCACGAACGGCTTGTCCCTGCTGGAGCCGAAGGTGACCAGCCGGTCGCCCTTCTTCACCTTGGCCTTGCCGTTGAGGAATTGAACGGAGAGCGGGCGGTCGCCCTGGCCGGTGGCGAAGCCGAGTTCGTCGGTCTTCTCCATCCGGGTGCCGACGGTGAAGTCGGGATCGCTGGCGAGGAGCACCGTCGCGGTGTCCGGGCCGACGGTGGTGACGCGGCCGACGAGTCCGTCGCCGTTGATGACGGTCATGTCGCGCTTGAGGCCGTCGTTGGAGCCCGCGTCGATGGTGACGGTCCAGGAGAAGCCCTGGGCCGCTCCTATGGCGATGACCTCGGCGGCCTTGATGCCGTATTGCCCGGCGGCGGACTTCTTCAGCATCTTGTCGAGTTCGCGCACCCGGTTGCGGTTGCGGTCGTCGCTGCCGAGCTTCGTCTTCAGCGCGGCGTTCTGCTGCTCCAGGGCAGCGATCCGGTTGTGCCGTTCACCGGAGTCGCGGATCGCTCCTATGGCGTTGCCCACCGGGTCGACGGCTGCCGCAACGCCGTTCTCGACCGGCCCGAAGGCCGTTGCGGCGGCCCGCCGGGCGCCGTCCACCGGTGACTCCTCGCCGCCGCGGATGTCCACCGTAATCAGTGCGAATGCGATGGCGATCAGCAGCACCAGGAGCAGCCGGCTCTCTCGTGTGTCCCTCACGTGCGGCGGCCGTGCCTTCCTCGTCGGAATGTTCGTGCCTGTATATCAACGATCCGCCGTACGGGGCGGCAGCGCCCGTACGGCGGACCGCTGTGTTGTCGTTCCCTGTGCTACCTGCGGGGCTGGGCGTCCAGCACCTGCTGGAGCGCCTCGAACTCCTCGACACACTTACCGGATCCGAGTGCCACCGAGTCGAGCGGGTCCTCGGCGATGTGGATCGGCATGCCGGTCTCACGGCGCAGCCGCTCGTCCAGTCCGCGCAGCAGCGCGCCGCCGCCGGTGAGGACGATGCCGCGGTCCATGACGTCGCCGGAGAGCTCCGGCGGGCACTTGTCGAGGGTGGTCTTCACCGCGTCGACGATCGCGTTGACCGGTTCCTCGATGGCCTTGCGGACCTCCGCGGCGGAGACGACGACCGTCTTGGGCAGTCCGGAGACCAGGTCGCGGCCGCGGATCTCGGTGTGCTCGTCCTTGTCCATGTCGTACGCCGAGCCGATCGTGATCTTGATCTGTTCGGCGCTGCGCTCGCCGAGGAGGAGCGAGTACTCCTTCTTGATGTGCTGGATGATCGCGTTGTCCAGCTCGTCACCGGCGACCCGGATCGACTGGGCAGTGACGATTCCGCCGAGCGAGATCACGGCGACCTCGGTGGTGCCGCCACCGATGTCGACCACCATGTTGCCGGTGGCCTCGTGGACCGGCAGCCCGGAGCCGATGGCCGCGGCCATGGGCTCCTCGATGATGTGCACCTGCCGCGCCCCGGCCTGCGTCGACGCCTCGATGACGGCGCGTCGCTCGACGCCGGTGATGCCCGAGGGCACGCAGACGACGACCCGCGGGCGGGCCAGGTAGCGGCGCTTGTGGATCTTCAGGATGAAGTAGCGGAGCATCCGCTCCGTGATCTCGAAGTCGGCGATCACGCCGTCCTTCAGGGGCCGCACGGCAACGATGTTGCCCGGTGTACGCCCGATCATCTTCTTGGCCTCGGAACCGACCGCCAAGATGCCGCCGGTGTTGGTGTTGATGGCCACGACGGACGGCTCGTTCAGAACGATGCCGCGCCCCCTGACGTACACCAGCGTGTTGGCAGTCCCTAGGTCGATAGCCATGTCACGGCCGATGAACGACATTGAGTTCCCCTTGTTCCCCATGAGGATGCGTCGGGCCTTCCCAAGAAGCAGTTATGGCTTGTTTTGGTAGGCGAGGTGAGCGCTGTGGGCGTGGAAGATTCCATCGTAGTGCCGTATTCACGGACACCGCGCGAGGGTCCTTCGCCATTGTGGGCGGAACGGGTGGCCGTTCCACTTATGGTGACGTTACGTCGGAGGGATGCGTTCCCGCGATCGGGGACCCTATGCCGAAGGGCGACCGAATTACTTCGGTCGCCCCGGCTCATGAGCGCTGTTTGGCTGATCCGAGGTCAGGAAAGTCCCGGAAAGAACAGCTTCAGTTCTCGCTCTGCGGACTCCTCGGAGTCCGAGGCGTGGATGAGGTTCTCGCGGGTGATCGTGCCGAAGTCGCCACGGATGGAGCCGGGCGCGGCGGCGATCGGGTCGGTCGGGCCGGCCAGGGCACGGACGCCCTCGATGACCCGCTCGCCCTCGGCGACCAGGACGACGACGGGGCCGGACTGCATGAACTCGACGAGCGGCTCGTAGAACGGGCGGCCGACGTGCTCGGCGTAGTGCTGCTCCAGGGTCGCACGGTCGAGCGTGCGCAGCTCCAGCGCGGTGACCTGCCAGCCGGCCTTGCGCTCGATCCGGCCGACGATCTCGCCGATCAGCCCACGCCTGACAGCGTCGGGCTTGAGAAGGACGAGGGTGCGCTGAGTCATGTGCGGCTCCTTGAGGGCATGCGGGTGCGGTGAGGCGAGGCTACAGGGGCACGGAGACGGGCCGGCGGCCGGGTTTGCCCGCCGTGCCCGGCTTCAGGTTTCAGCCGCCGGCCGGGGCTTCGGTCGCCGCCTGCGCCGCCCAGCGTGCCTTCGCCTCGTCGATCTTGCGACCGTAGTGCACCGAGGCCCACCACAGTCCGCCGAAGGCCAGCCCCAGGATGAACATCATCGGGACGACGAACCCGCTGGCGACCAGTGCCACCTGCAGCGCCCAGCCGAGCGCTGTGCCGCCGGGGCGGGTGATCATCCCGCAGAGCAGGACGGAGAGCAGCATGCCGATGCCGCAGACCGTCCAGACGGTGGTGTTCGACAGGTCGTCGGACTTCATCGCGACGAGTCCGGCGAAACCGATCACGAAGAATTCGCCGATCAGCGTCGACGCGCAGAGCGTACGCACAGGGGTCAGTGCCTTCCCAGAAGTAGTCGGGCCTCGCCGACTGTGATCACGGAGCCGGTCACCAGGACGCCGGCGCCCGCGTACTCGTCCTCCTCCTCGGCGAGGGTGATCGCCGCCTCCAGCGCGTCGTCGAGGCGCGGCTCGACCTGGACGCGGTCGCCGCCGAAGACCTCGACCGCGACGGCGGCCAGCTCGTCGGCGTCCATCGCGCGGCCGCTGGAGTTCTGGGTGACGACGACCTCGGCGAAGATCGGCTCGAAGGCTTCGAGGAGCCCCCGGACGTCCTTGTCGCCGCTCGCGCCGACCACGCCGATCAGCCGGGAGAAGCCGAACGCCTCGGACAGCCCGTCGGCGGTGGCGCGGGCGCCCGCCGGGTTGTGGGCCGCGTCCAGGACGACGGGCGGGCTGCTCCGGACGACTTCGAGGCGGCCCGGCGAGCGGACCGAGGCGAAGGCCCGGCGGATCGTGTCGATGTCGAGCGAGCCGGACTGCTCGGCGCCGATACCGAAGAACGCCTCGACCGCGGCGAGCGCCACCGCCGCGTTGTGCGCCTGGTGGGCGCCGTACAGCGGGAGGAAGACCTCCTCGTACTCGCCCCCGAGGCCACGCAGCGTCAGAAGCTGGCCGCCGACCGCGATCTCGCGGGAGACGACGCCGAACTCCATGCCCTCGCGAGCGACCGTGGCGTCGACCTCGACGGCCTTCTTCAGCATGACCTGCGCGGCGTCGACCGGCTGCTGGGCCAGGATGACGGTGGCGTCCTGCTTGATGATCCCGGACTTCTCACCGGCGATCTCGGCGGGTGTGGAGCCGAGCCGGTCGGTGTGGTCCAGCGAGATGGGGGTGACGACGGCGACCGAGGAGTCGATCACGTTCGTCGCGTCCCAGCTGCCGCCCATGCCGACCTCGACGACCGCGACATCGACCGGCGCGTCGGCGAAGGCCGCGTACGCCATGCCGGTCAGCACCTCGAAGAAGGAGAGCCGGTAGGGCTGCTGGGCGTCGACCATCTCGACGTACGGCTTGATGTCGTTGTACGTCTCGATGAACCGCTCCGGGTCCATCGGCGAACCGTCCAGGCTGATCCGCTCGGTGATCGACTGGACGTGCGGCGAGGTGTAGCGGCCGGTGCGCAGCTCGAAGGCGCCGAGCAGGGCCTCGATCATGCGGGCGGTGCTGGTCTTGCCGTTGGTGCCGGTGATGTGGATCGACGGGTACGCGTGCTGCGGCTCGCCGAGCACGTCCATCAGCGCGGCGATCCGCGACACGGACGGTTCGAGCTTCGTCTCGCCCCAGCGGCCGGCGAGCTCCTGCTCCACCGCGCGCAGCGCCTTGTCCACCTCCGGGTCGGCGGGTCGGGCGGGGACCTCGTCACCCGGGACCGGTCCCGAGGCCGTGCGCAGGGTGCGGCTGCCGGCCTCGATCACCGCCAGGTCGGGGTCGCGTTGGGTCGCTTCGTCGACGATCTCCGCGAAGGTGTCGTCGGACTCGGACGCGTCGTGCCGGTCTGAAGGGCGGGGCTCACTCACGGGTCCCAGTCTACGGATCGGGACGGACATCCGGCGCGGGGCCCGGCAACGGTCCCGAATCGCCCGCCGGGCCGCTGTCGGCAGGGGGCACATGGTGCTCCCTGCCCTCTGAGAGCCTGTCGGGTGACCTTCGATCGGAAAGCGGACGCGGTCTGGTGCGTGCGATTCCAAGGCGCCGGAAGGCCCTCGGATGAGGTCTCCCCTGCTCGAACGAAGCTGAGAGCTTGGGGAAGGAGCTACTAGTGCCGTGACCGGCAATGTTTGCCCCATGAGGAGCGTCGTCCAGTGCGTGCGATCGCAAGGCGGCCGGAAGTCCTTGTAGCGGAGCTACCAGGGCTTTTGGCCAACGCGGCGAGCGGGCGTGCTGGGCGGCGCGACGGGGCAAAGCTTGCCGGGAGGGGCACTAGGGCATTTTGGCAACGCGGGAAGCGTGCGTGCCAGGGCGTGGCCGCCCGATCAGAGGTCACCCGACAGGCTCTGAGCCCGACTGCGGCGCCCGAGCGGTGCGCGCCCCGGAGTCCGGGCGGACGACTGCCCTGCACCGGACACGCCGGACGAGCCGTACGAGCCGCTGCTACGGGTCCGGCTGCGGCGCGGGCGCCGGAACGGGTACGGCGAAGCCCCCGTGTCCCCGGTCGGTCAGGGACACGGGGGCTTCGCCCTCAGATCATCAGCTCTGCGGCAGGTTCGCCAGCTGAGCGGTGATCCGCGCGATGTCCGCGTCGGCCTTGGCGAGCCGGGTACGGATCTTGTCGACCACGTTGTCCGGCGCCTTGGCCAGGAACGCCTCGTTGCCGAGCTTGGCGTTGGCCTGGGCCTTCTCCTTCTCGGCGGCGCCCAGGTCCTTCGTCAGGCGCTTGCGCTCGGCCTCCACGTCGATGGTGCCGGACAGGTCGAGGGCGACGGTGGCGCCCGCGACCGGCAGCGACGCGGTGGCGTGGAAGCCGTCACCGGCGGGCTGCAGGCGCAGCAGCTGGCGGATGGCCGCCTCGTGCGGGGCGAGCGCCGTGCCGGTCAGGGTGAGCTCGGCCGGGACCTTCTGGCCGGGCTGGAGACCCTGGTCGGAGCGGAACCGGCGGACCTCGGTGACGACCTGCTGGACGAGCTCGATCTCCCGCTCGGCCGCGTCGTCGCGGAAGCCGGAGTCCTTCGGCCAGTCGGCGATGACGAGGGACTCGCGGCCGGTCAGCGTGGTCCAGAGCGTCTCGGTGACGAACGGGACGACCGGGTGCAGGAGCCGCAGCATCACGTCGAGGACCTCGCCGAGGACCCGGCCGGAGACCTTCGCCTGGTCGCCGCCCGCGAAGAATGTGGTCTTCGACAGCTCGACGTACCAGTCGAAGACCTCGTCCCACGCGAAGTGGAAGAGCGCCTCACTGAGCTTGGAGAACTGGAAGTCGTCGTAGAACGCGTCGACTTCGGCGACGGTCTTGTTGAGCTTCGACAGGATCCAGCGGTCCGTCGCGGACATCTGCGACGGGTCGGGCAGCTCGCCCTCGATCGTGGCACCGTTCATCAGCGCGAAGCGCGTCGCGTTCCAGATCTTGTTGGCGAAGTTGCGGGAGCCCTGGACCCAGTCCTCGCCGATCGGGACGTCGACGCCCGGGTTGGCACCGCGCGCCAGGGTGAACCGCAGGGCGTCCGAGCCGTACTTGTCCATCCAGTCGAGCGGGTTGACGACGTTGCCGAACGACTTCGACATCTTCTTGCCGAACTCGTCGCGGACCATGCCGTGCAGAACGATGGTCTCGAACGGCGGGGTGCCGTCGTTGACGTACAGGCCGAACATCATCATCCGGGCGACCCAGAAGAAGAGGATGTCGTAGCCGGTGACGAGGACGGAGTTCGGGTAGAACTTCGCGAGGCTGTCGGTCTGCTCCGGCCAGCCGAGCGTGGAGAACGGCCAGAGGCCGGAGGAGAACCAGGTGTCCAGGACGTCGCTGTCCTGCGTCCAGCCCTCGCCCGTGGGGGCCTCGTCGTCCGGTCCGACGCAGACGACCTCGCCGTTCGGGCCGTACCAGACGGGGATGCGGTGACCCCACCAGAGCTGGCGCGAGATCGTCCAGTCGTGGAGGTTGTCGACCCAGTCGAAGTACCGCTTCTCCATCTCCTGCGGGTGGATCTTGACCTTGCCGTCGCGGACGGCGTCACCGGCCGCCTTGGCGAGCGGGGCGACCTTGACCCACCACTGGAGGGAGAGCCGGGGCTCGATAGTGGTCTTGCAGCGTGAGCAGTGGCCGACGGAGTGGAGGTACGGACGCTTCTCGGCGACGATCCGGCCCTCGGCGCGCAGCGCGCCGACGATGGCGGAGCGGGCCTCCAGGCGGTCGAGCCCCTCGAAGGGGCCGGGGACCGTGATGACGGCGCGCTCGTCCATGACCGTGAGGAACGGCAGGTCGTGGCGCTTGCCGATCTCGAAGTCGTTCGGGTCGTGCGCGGGCGTCACCTTGACGGCGCCCGTGCCGAACTCCGGGTCGACGTGGTGGTCGGCGACGACGGGGATCGTACGGTCGGTGAGCGGCAGGTTGATGCGCGTGCCGACGAGGTGCTTGTAGCGCTCGTCGTCGGGGTGGACGGCGACGGCGGTGTCACCGAGCATCGTCTCGGCGCGGGTGGTGGCGACGACGATGGTCGCGTCACCGTCGCCGTACTTCATGGAGACGAGCTCGCCGTCGTCGTCCTGGTACTCGACCTCGATGTCGGAGATCGCGGTCAGACACCGGGGGCACCAGTTGATGATGCGTTCGGCGCGGTAGATCAGCCCGTCGTCGTACATCTTCTTGAAGACGGTCTGGACGGCGGTGGAGAGACCCTCGTCCATGGTGAAGCGCTCACGGGACCAGGCGACGCCCTCGCCGAGGCGGCGCATCTGCCCGGAGATCTGGCCGCCGGACTCGTTCTTCCACTGCCAGACGCGCTCGACGAAGGCCTCACGGCCCAGGTCGTGGCGGGACTTGCCCTCCTTGCCGAGCTCGCGCTCGACGACATTCTGGGTGGCGATGCCGGCGTGGTCCATGCCCGGCTGGTACAGCGCCTCGAAGCCCTGCATGCGCTTGCGCCGGACAAGGGCGTCGATCAGCGTGTGCTCGAAGGCGTGCCCCAGGTGCAGGCTGCCCGTGACGTTCGGCGGCGGGATGACGATGGAGTAGGGCGGCTTCTCGCTGTGCTCGTCGGCTTCGAAGTAACCACGTTCTACCCAGCGCTCATACAGCTTCCCCTCTACCTCGGCCGGTGCGTACTGGGTCGGCAGTTCGGGGTTGCTGGCTGGCGTCTGCTGAGTGTTCTCGGTCACGGGGGACAGTTTAGGGCCGTCACAGTCGTGCACTGAAACCGGTTTGTCGAGTAACGGTGTGACTCCCGTTGCTCCATGCGGGTGGACCTTCCGTCAGGATGTTCGGAACGCATAAGCATGACGAACAGGGGACACCGCAGATGAGCTACAACCAGCCGGGCCCGTACGGCGGCCAGCCTCCGCAGGGCCAGCCCGGACCGTACGGCGGCCAGCCTCCGCAGGGCCAGCCCGGACCGTACGGCGGCCAGCCTCCGCAGGGCCAGCCCGGACCGTACGACCAGCAGCCAGGCCCGTACGGCGGCCAGCCGCCGCAGGGCGGCCAGCCGGGTTACGGGTACCCGCAGCAGGCCCCCCAGGGTGTTCCGCAGCAGCCCCAGCCGGGCTACGGCTACCCGCAGGCCCAGCAGCCGGGCCCGTACGGCCAGCAGCCCCAGGCCCCGTACGGTCAGGCGCCGTACGGTGGCCAGATGCCGATGCCTCCGGCCCCTCCGAAGAAGAAGACCGGCCTGATCATCGGCGGCGTCGTGGTGGCGCTGGCGGTCATCGCGGGCGGGGCGTACTTCCTGACGTCGGGCGGGGGCGGCAGCTCGGTCGCCGACGACGGCAAGACGTACAAGCTGACGACGCCGGAGACTGTGCTCGGGGGCACGTACAAGAAGGCGCCCAGCGAGGACAAGATGTCCGCCTCCGACCTCAAGGAGTTCGATGGGTACGGGGTGACCAACCCCAAGGATGCCCAGGGCAGTTACACCTCAGGGGACGCAACCGCCCAGAAGATGCTGTCGTTCAGTGGTGTCTACGGTGACATCAACGACCCCGAGAAGGTCGTCGACGCCATGTTCGCCAAAATGAAGTCGGAGGCCGCCAAGGACAAGAAGTCCGAAGGCGAACTGGTCGGCAGCCCGAAGACCTACACCCCGGCCGGGTTCGAGAACGGCATCCTGAAGTGTCAGGAAAACAAGGTCTCGGGCGAGTCCGGATCGGCCAAGACCATGTCCGTGCCCATCTGCGTCTGGGGCGACCACAGCACCGTTGCCGTAGTCCTCGACATGGACATGGCCGCCATGATGACCGGCAAGAGCGTGCCGGTGGAGGACGCCGCCAACAACGCGGCCAAGCTCCGCAACGACGTCCGCGTCGAGGTCAAGTAGCACGCACGGAACGACAAAAGGGGCGCCCGACCAGTTCACCTGGCCGGGCGCCCCTTCGTGTACGTCGTGCTACCGCAACCGCTACGCGGACTTCTCGTGGCGGCCGCCGTCGTTCTTGCCGATCGTCCGCGGCTCGCGCGGGACCAGCGTCGGGTTGACGTTGTTGCGGACCACGTCCGCCGTGATGACGACGCGGGCCACGTCCTTGCGGGACGGCACCTCGTACATCACGGACTGGAGGACCTCTTCCATGATGGCGCGCAGACCGCGCGCGCCGGTGCCGCGCAGGATCGCCTGGTCGGCGATGGCCTCCAGCGCCGGGCGGTCGAAGTCCAGCTCCACACCGTCGAGTTCGAAGAGGCGCTGATACTGCTTCACCAGCGCGTTGCGCGGCTCGACGAGGATCTGCAGCAGCGCCTCGCGGTCCAGGTTGTGGACCGAAGTCAGCACGGGGAGGCGACCGATGAACTCGGGGATCATCCCGAACTTCACCAGGTCCTCCGGCATGACCTCCTGGAACTGGTCGCTCGCCTCGATCTCGCGCTTGGAACGGATCGTCGCGCCGAAGCCGATGCCCTTGGCGCCCGCCCGCGATTCGATGATCCGCTCCAGACCGGAGAAGGCACCGCCCACGATGAACAGCACGTTCGTCGTGTCGATCTGGATGAACTCCTGGTGCGGGTGCTTCCGGCCGCCCTGCGGCGGTACGGAGGCGGTGGTGCCCTCCAGGATCTTCAGCAGCGCCTGCTGGACGCCCTCGCCGGAGACATCGCGAGTGATCGACGGGTTCTCGCTCTTGCGGGCGACCTTGTCGATCTCGTCGATGTAGATGATCCCGGTCTCGGCCTTCTTGACGTCGTAGTCCGCGGCCTGGATCAGCTTCAGCAGGATGTTCTCGACGTCCTCGCCGACATAGCCGGCCTCCGTCAGCGCCGTCGCGTCGGCGATGGCGAACGGAACGTTGAGCATGCGGGCCAGCGTCTGCGCGAGGAGCGTCTTGCCGGAGCCCGTGGGGCCCAGCAGCAGGATGTTGGACTTGGCCAGCTCGATGGCGTCGTCCCGGCCCTGCGCGCCGCCGTTCTCGCCCGCCTGGACCCGCTTGTAGTGGTTGTACACAGCGACCGAGAGGGCCTTCTTCGCGGGTTCCTGACCCACGACGTACCCCTCGAGGAACTCGTAGATCTCGCGCGGCTTGGGGAGTTCCTCCCACCGCACCTCGGAGGTCTCCGCGAGCTCCTCCTCGATGATCTCGTTGCAGAGATCGATGCACTCGTCGCAGATGTACACACCGGGTCCCGCGATGAGCTTCTTCACCTGCTTCTGGCTCTTTCCGCAGAACGAGCACTTGAGCAGGTCGCCGCCATCACCGATGCGTGCCACGAGGTGCTTCCCCTTCGCCTGGGAGCAGCTTGGTTCAGCGGCTCCTGGTGCCTCTATCCGACGGTACCTTGCCTTGCCCCCTGTTCGGGCCCCCCTTGGCGCGGTTCACACGGCCGAGACCGTGTGAACCCGCCGTGCCAAGGGGTGAAGGCCGAGGTCAGGCGAGCGCTCCGGCCCCGGTCTTGCGGGTTGAGACGATCTGGTCGACGAGACCGTAGGCGAGGGCGTCCTCGGCGGTCAGGATCTTGTCGCGCTCGATGTCGTCGCGGATCTTGTCGATCGGCGTGGTGGAGTGCTTGGCCAGCATCTCCTCCAGCTGGGTGCGCATCCGCAGGATCTCGTTGGCTGCGATCTCCAGGTCGGAGAGCTGCTCGCGGCCGGTCTGCGAGGACGGCTGGTGGATCAGCACACGGGCGTTGGGGAGCGCCATGCGCTTGCCGGGCGTGCCGGCAGCGAGCAGGACCGCGGCGGCGGAGGCCGCCTGGCCCATGCAGACCGTCTGGATGTCCGGCTTCACGAACTGCATCGTGTCGTAGATCGCGGTGAGCGCGGTGAACGAGCCGCCGGGGCTGTTGATGTAGATCGAGATGTCACGGTCCGGGTCCATCGACTCCAGGCACAGCAGCTGCGCCATGACGTCGTTGGCGGACGCGTCGTCGATCTGCACGCCGAGGAAGATCACGCGCTCCTCGAAGAGCTTCGCGTACGGGTCGTACTCCCGCACACCCTGCGAGGTGCGCTCCACGAAGCGCGGAACGATGTAGCGGTTGTCCACCTGCGGGCCGGTGTAGAGGCCGCTGGCGGAGGCGCCGGGGAGGCCGGGGTAGTTGCTCATGTCGGTGTTCACCATCCTGGTGGCGTTCTGAGGGCTGTGGGCTGTGGGCTGGGCGGGCAGAGGGGCTCAGGCCCCGGTGCCGCCGCCGCCCGGAACGCCCGATGCGGCGGAGATGATCTCGTCGATCAGCCCGTACTCCACGGCCTCCTCCGCCGTGTACCAGCGGTCGCGGTCGCCGTCGCGGATGATCGTCTCCACGGTCTGGCCGGAGTGACGGGCGGTGATCTCCGCCATCCGCTGCTTCGTACGGAGCAGGTACTGCGCCTGGATCTTGATGTCCGAGGCGGTACCGCCGAGGCCAGCCGAACCCTGGTGCATGAGGATGTCGGTGTTCGGGAGCGCGAAGCGCTTGCCCGCAGTGCCACCGGTCAGCAGGAACTGGCCCATCGAGGCCGCCATGCCCATACCGATGGTGACCACGTCGTTCGGGATGTACTGCATGGTGTCGTAGACCGCCATGCCTGCCGTCACCGAGCCGCCGGGGCTGTTGATGTAGAGGTAGATGTCCTTGTCGGGTTCGGCGGCAAGGAGAAGCAGCTGCGCCGTGATCCTGTTGGCGATGTCATCGTCGACCTGCTGACCGAGGAAGATGATGCGCTCGCCGAGCAGTCGGCTGTAGACCTGGTCGCCGAGGCCACCACCGAGGGACGTCTCTCCGGCGGCGTAAGGCATCAGATTCGTCACGTATCCACCTGCTCGTCTCTGACGGCTCCGGCCGTCTCAGCGTCTTCGTACCGGGCGGGCGGGGACTCCCCTGCCCTTCCTATTCATGGACCCTAACGCGCAGGTAGGACAACGCCATCCCGCTTCCGCAACTGTTCGCTGGGAGCGCAAGCTCGGCAGTGCGCACAAGGGTTCTGCGGCACCGGGCGGGGAGCTCGGGGCCGGCTGCGAGGGACTCTGCCACGAGACGACGACGGGCCCCGGACGCTGAGCGTCCGGAGCCCGTCGCACGGGTTCAGCGCGAGGCTCAGGCCTCGTTCTTCTCCTCGGCAGCGGCCTCGGCGGTGCCCTCGGCGGCCTCGACCGTGTCGATGGCCTCCTCGAGCTCCTCCTCGTCCTCCAGCTCGACGACCTCACCGTTGGTGTCGATGACCTTGGCGGCCTCGACGACCACAGCCAGCGCCTTGCCGCGGGCGACCTCGCCGACGAGCATCGGCACCTGGCCGCCCTCGACGACGGCCTGGGCGAACTGGTCGGGGCTCATGCCGGAGGAAGCGGCGCGCCGCATGAGGTGCTCGGTGAGCTCCTCCTGGTTGACGTTCAGCTTCTCCTTGTTGACGAGCTCGTCAAGGATGAACTGGGTCTTGATGCCCTTGATGGCCTGCTCGGAGGTCTCGGCGTCGAACTCCTCGACCGTCTTGCCCTGGATCTCCAGGTACTTCTCCAGGGTCAGACCCATCTGGCCGAGCTGGTGGTGCTCCAGGTTGTGCTTGCGGGTCTGGACCTCGTCCGCGAGCAGCTTCTCGGGGATCGGGACCTCGGCGAGCTTCAGCAGCTCCTCGAGGACGCGCTCCTGGGCCTGGGTGGCCTGGTCGTACTGCTTGGTGTTCTCCAGGCGCGTACGGCTGTCCGCCTTGAGCTCGTCGAGCGTGTCGAACTCGCTCGCCATCTGGGCGAACTCGTCGTCCAGCTCCGGGAGCTCACGGGCGGCGACCGCGGTGACCTTGACGGTGACCTCGGCCTCCTTGCCCTCGGCCGAGCCGCCCTTCAGCTCGGAGGCGAAGGTGGCCTCGCCACCCGCCTCCAGGCCCGTGACAGCAGCGTCGATGCCGTCGAGGAGCTCGCCGGAACCGATGGTGTACGAGACACCCTCGGCCACGCCGTCCTCCAGGACCTCGCCGTCGACCTTGGCCTGCAGGTCGATCGTGACGACGTCGCCCTCGGCGGCGGCGCGCTCGACCGGGTTGGTGGAGGCGAAGCGCTCGCGGAGCTGCTCCACGGCCTTCTCGACCTCTTCGTCGGTGACCTCGAGGGCGTCCACGGTGACCTCGATGCCGGAGTAGTCCGGGATCTCGATCGCGGGGCGCACGTCGACCTCGGCGGTGAAGGCCAGCAGCTCGCCGTCCTTCAGCTCGGTGATGTCGACCTCGGGCTGGCCCAGGACGTTGAGCTCACCCTCGTTGACAGCCTCGGTGTAGAACTTCGGGAGGGCGTCGTTGACGGCCTCCTCCAGCACAGCACCGCGGCCGAACCGCTGGTCGATGACCCGGTTGGGGATCTTGCCCTTACGGAAGCCCTTCACCGTGACCTGCTGGTTGATCTTCTTGTACGCCGCGTCGAGGCTGTCCTTGAGCTCCTCGAAGGGCACCTCGATACTGAGCCGAACCCGAGTCGGGTTCAGGGTCTCCACGGCGCTCTTCACGGTTCGGTCTCCTTGGTGGCTGACTTCTTGGGGTTCTGCTCGGCCACCGGACAGCGGCTCCGCGGATCGAGCCCGGTACATCAGACACACGGGCACGCATTTTGCATAGTAACGGCAAGGGGGATGACTCCCACAATGCGATCTTGCTGGTGGTCGGGGTGGCCGGATTCGAACCGACGACCTTCCGCTCCCAAAGCGGACGCGCTACCAAGCTGCGCCACACCCCGTCGGTGCGACACGAAGGGTACATGCCGACAGGCGGTGCACAGACCGCTTTTCGGGGCGGCGCGGAACGCGGCACCCCGTGCCGCGACCATGTGTGCGCAGACCGTCCGCGACCCGCTACGATGCTCTTCGTGCCGCGGTCCTCGTGACCTGCGGTGCGGTGCTTGCGGGCGTAGCTCAATGGTAGAGCCCTAGTCTTCCAAACTAGCTACGCGGGTTCGATTCCCGTCGCCCGCTCCATGCCACTCAGGGCCAGGTCGGAGGACATCCTCCGACCTGGCCCTGATGCGTTCGGCGACCCGCCCCACGGGCCGGCCGACGGTGCGTCAGAAGGAGATGTTGCTGACCGTCTCCGCTATCGAGTTCATGAACCTTTGGATCGACGGCGCCATGCCGGTCGATGCCAGGAAGAAGCCGAAGAGCACCGCGACGACCGCGGGTCCGGCCTTGATGGAGCCGCTGCGGATCAGGACCACCAGGATGATCGCCAACATCAGCACCACAGACAGTGAAATGGCCACGACTGATCACACCCTTGGTCGGTCCGCCTTGCCGGCCCGGAGGCGCGCATCCCGGCACTCCTCCGTTACGTCCATCGTGCCATCAACTCCCCCATGGTTGCTGCCAGGTGACGCATCACACTGTCCGGATCTCGCCAACCTCACGCCCCGCGTGCGCGAGGGGCGCACCACCCTTCCGGCACGTCTGCCGACGCCCCGCCGGAACCGTCCCGGGGCAGCACAGGGGCCGTTCGGAGCTCGGATCAAATGGCGTGCGGCCATGATGATTTCCATATCCACACACATCATCCACATATATTCCGTCGACCTTGATGCGATGAAATTCACTCCCTCCAACTGCCTGACGATATGCACTATTTAAGGCGGATCAATCAGGCCATAGCGGGCATTTTTCGGTGGTTTCACTTTCGAATGGGCGAGAACACGCGATATCCGATGGCCGTTTTACGAATTGCATTCGAGACGCCTAAGGTGCTTTAGATGTTCCACGCTCCGCACGTATTTCAGAGGGACCCGATCTCCCCGGCGACGCGGGAGTCGGAGCCCAGACCGGACGGAGGCAGGACCACCACCGCGACAGCCCCCGCACCGGTGGCGAACAAGCCTCCTGCGGCCGAGCCCGCGAAGCGGCGCGACGCCTACTTCGACAACGTCAAATACCTGGCGATCGTGCTGGTCGCCGTGGCGCACTCATGGGAACCCGTGATGGACGGGAGCCGGACCACCCGTGCGCTGTACATGGTTGCGTACACCTTTCACATGCCGGCCTTCATCATCGTCTCCGGCTATTTCTCCCGCTCGTTCGATCTGAGCGCCAAGAAGGTAAAACGCCTGGTCACCGGTGTCGCCGTGCCCTATGTGGTGTTCGAGACGGCGTACTCGCTCTTCCAGCGGTACGCGGACGACTCGCCGGACCATCCGATCAGCCTGCTCGACCCCTGGTATCTCACCTGGTTCCTGTGTTCGCTGTTCATCTGGCGGATCACCACGCCCCTGTGGCAGGCGCTGCGCCATCCGCTGCCCGTCGCGCTCGTCATCGCCGTACTCGCCTCGTTCTCCCCCACGATCGGCGATGCTCTCGATCTCCAGCGGGTCCTGCAGTTCCTGCCGTTCTTCGTGCTGGGTCTCCAACTGAAGCCCGAACACTTCCAGTTGGTGCGCCGACGTGAGGTGCGACTGCTGGCGCTGCCGCTGTTCGCGGCGGCCATCGTGTTCGCGTACTGGGCGGCGCCGCGGATGCAGCTGGGCTGGTTCTACCGCAGCAACAGCGCGCCGGAGATGGGCGCTCCGTGGTGGTCGGGTGCGGTGATGACGCTGGCGATGTTCGGCTGTGCGCTGCTGCTCACCGTCGGATTCCTGGCCTGGGTGCCGCGCCGCCACATGTGGTTCACGGTGCTGGGCGCCGGAACGATCTGCGGCTATCTGCTGCACGGGTTCCTGATCAAGGGCGTCGGCTATGCCGGGGTGTTCGACCGGTACGCGTGGCTCTCCGAACCGGGCGGCCTGGTCCTCGTCTCCCTGCTCGCGGCTGCCGCGGTGACGCTGATGTGTACGCCACCCGTACGGCGGGTGCTGCGTTTCGCGACCGAACCGGACATGCGCTGGGCATTCCGGCGGGACGCCGCCAGGCTCTGAGTGGATCAGACCGACCAGCAATTGGGGGGCGGCGTCACGGGGCTGGGGCACGCACCCCCCCATTGCCGGTCGGTCTCAGTCGCCCGCGGTGTTGGCCGGATCCGGCCGGTCCGCGGGCGGTTCGCCGGGAATGAGCCCGAGCAGCGCGCGTACCTGCGCATATTTCGCGGTCAGCCGGGTACGCGTCGCCGGGTCCAGTACCGCGAGGCGGTCCGGATCGGCGTTGTGCGCGAGGTCGGACTCCTTGATCAGCAGGGCGCCCGGGGTGGCGAGGATGCGCCGGGTGTACGAGGCGAGGTCCTCGCCGTCCCGTTTGGTGACGGCGAGGACCATGTCCTTGACCTGTTGCGGCAGGGCCGCGCGGGCCAGCCACTCCTGGGACAGCACCTCGTCCTCGACGGCGTCGTGCAGCCAGGCCGCGGCGATCTGTTCGTCGCTGCCGCCCCTGATCCGTACACCCTCCGCGACGGCGTGGAGGTGTTCGCCGTAGGGACGTCCCGCCTTGTCCGTCTGTGAACGGTGGGCCATGCGGGCGATTGCCTCGACTTCGGCCAGGTTCAGGTTCCTGCGCGGCGTGGTCATGGTCCGACCCTACGGACGGGCGGCCGTTCCTCGCAGGGCCGCACGAGCCGGGACCGTTGTGGCGGCGAGGCCGAGCCCGACGGTCGCGGCGACGAACGATCCGTACAACACCGGCGGGATGTAAGGCGGTTCGCCCGTCAGCCCCTTCATCATCGGGACCAGCGTGGCCAGCGCGATGGCAGTGCCGAGCGCGGCTCCGGCAACCGTGACGAGCAGCGCCTCCCAGCGGATCATGCCCATGACCTGGCGGCGGGTGGAGCCGACGAGGCGGAGCATGGTCAGTTCGCGGCGGCGGTCGAGGACGGTCATCACCAGGGTGTTGACGGCGGCGACGGCGGCGAATCCGCCGAGGACCGCGGCCATGGTGGTGTTGGCCCAGGCGCTGATCTCCCGCTCCTTGTCCTGCGCGGTGGCATAGCTGGAGGGGTCGGTGACGGTGCCGAGTGCGGTGAGCTTCTGTGCGGCGGCAGGGGTGGCCCGTACCAGGATGTCGGAGGCGTACGGCGAGGTCATATGGGTCTTCAGGTCGGCTGCGGGCAGTGTGACGAGACTGGTGCCGAGGCCACGTCCGTAGATCGCGACGACCTTCGGGGACGCCTTGGTGCCGTCCGGCATCCGCAGGGCGAGCCGGTCGCCCGGGCTCAGATCCACCGAGTCGGCAAGCGTGGTGTCGATGGCGACGGTTCCGGGCCGCAGACCGGTGAGGGATCCGGTCCTGACGTCGAGGTCCTGGACCTTGGCGAGGTCTCCGCCGGAGCCGATCACGCCCTGTGCGGAGGCGCTCTGCAGCATGGGGTCGGCACCCGGTCCGCTGGGCACCAGGACCGCGCCGCGAAGCAGCCCGACGGCGGTGGAGACGCCGGTCGTGGCGGCGGCCCGTTCGGTCGCGTCGGAGGTGAGTCCCGCCGGCGCGGAGACGATGTGGTCGGCGATGACGGCGTCGCGCTGCTGGTGTGCGGTCACCCGCTCCTGGCTGGTGTGCATGAAGACGAGTGTCGACGAGAAGGCCATGGCGAGCACGATCGGGGTGATCGCGGAGGCCAGTCGACGGGAGTTGGTAAGGGAGTTGGCGGCGGCCAGCGAGCCCGGCGCGCCGGCGGCACGCAGCGGGAACCCGATGACGGCGGCGCAGATCCGGGCGATCACCGGGCCGAGCAGTCCGACCGCGAGCATGAAGAGCATGACGACGCCGGTGGCTGCGTTCGCCGCGTCGCCGCCGGACGTGGAGGCGGCGACTCCCGCGAAGACTCCGCCGCCGATGAGGGCCGCGATGCCGAGCGGGGTACGGATCCAGCCGAACGGGGCGCGCTCCACGGCCGTCTGGGCGAGGGCGAGTCCCGGCTTCATCTTGGCGGGACGTCGCGCGGCGAGGTAGCCGACGCTCAGCGCGGTCACCATGGTGGCGGCAGCGGTGACGGTCAGGGGCAGCCAGGAGATATGCAGTGCCACGGCCTCGGGGATGGCTCCCCTGTCCTGGAGCTGCCCGAACCACCAGCGGGCCAGGGCGATTCCGGGCAGGCAGCCGAGCGCTCCGGCGAGCGGGGCGACGAGCAGGGATTCGGTGGCGACGGTGCGGCGCAGCTGGCGCGGGGTGGCACCGACGGCACGGAGCAGGGCGAACTCGCGGCTGCGCTGGCCCACGGAGAGGGCGACCGTACCGGCGGCGGTGAAGACGGCGACCATGGCGGCGACGCCGCCGAAGGAAGCGCCGAGGCCGATGAGGAGTTCCTTGGCGCCCGCGAGAGCCGAGTTCTCGACGGCGCCCCGGTCGTCGCCGGTGTGGATCTTGGCTGCGGCAGTATGGCCGACGGCCTTGTGCACCTGGTCGGCGAGGGTGTCGTCGGGGGTGCCGCGGTCGGCGAGCACGGCGATGGCGTCGACCCGGCCGGGGTGGCCGGAGAGCTGTACGGCCTGCCGGTCGGCGAACCAGACGGTGGCGTCGGTGGCGGTGGTGCCCGATACCCGGAACTCCGCTACACCTGCGGGCGTGTCGAGGGCGATGTTCTCGCCGACCCGGCCCTTGGTGCCGGTGGGGACGACGACTTCACCGGCCTTGGGCGCGTCGCCGGTGAGCAGCCGCGTATCGGTGAGGGCGGTGGAGCCCCAGCCGTGTGCGGTGAGGAGGGTGTTGTCCTGCCGTACGGAGTAGGTGACGTCCCCGATCGCGGCTGCCGCGCCGGGGGCCGAAGCGGCCTTCGCCACCAGGGATTCGGGCAGTCGTGCGGTGTCCGGTACGAGCACGTCGGAGTTTTCCTCGGCGTCGCCACTGCCGACCGTCATATGGATCTTCTGGTCGGCGGCGACCACCACGGGTGCCTTCGCGTAGCGGTCCGCGGGGACGGAGGCGCGCAGGCCGGTCTCCAGGAGGATGCCGCAGGCGGAGACGATCGCCGCGGCCATCAGGAGCGCGACGAAGGTCCCCACGAACGAGGAGGGCTTGAAGCGGACAGCCGCGCGGGCGAGGCCGTTCGGGACGTGCGGGGTGAACATCAGGCTGCTGCTCCTGCATAGGCGGAGGCGTGGGCGGTCAGTGCGGTCATCCGCGCGGCGATCTGTGCGGCGCCGGCGCGCGGCAGGCTGTCCGCGATCGCGCCGTCGGCGAGGAAAAGCACCTGGTCGGCGTAGGCGGCGGCCGCCGGGTCGTGGGTGACCATGACGACGGTGGCGCCGAGACTGTCCACTGCGTGCCGGAGCAGGGCGAGGATCTCGGCGGCGGTGGTGGTGTCCAGCGCGCCGGTCGGTTCGTCGGCGAAGACCACATCGGGGCGGGTGACCAGGGCGCGGGCGACGGCGACGCGCTGCTGCTGGCCGCCGGAGAGCTGGCCGGGGCGGCGCGCTCCCTTGTCGCCGAGGCCGACCTGGGTGAGCATCTCGGTTGCTGCACGGCGGCTGCGGGCGGAGCCGGTGCGCTCCCCCGCGAGCCTCATCGGCAGGACGACGTTCTGCTCGACGGTCAGCGACGGGAGCAGGTTGAACGCCTGGAAGACGAAGCCGAGGCGGGTACGGCGCAGCTCGGTGAGCTTGTTCTCGCTCATGCCGGTGATCTCGGTGCCGCCGAGACGTACGGAGCCCTCGGTGGGGCGGTCGAGTCCGGCCGCGCACTGCAGGAAGGTCGACTTTCCGGAGCCGGAGGGGCCCATGACGGCAGTGAAACTGGCGCGCGGGAGGGCGAGGTCGATGCCCCTCAGGGCGTGGACGGCGGAGCCGCCGCGGCCGTACTGCCTGCGGACGCCTCGCAGTTCTACGGCGAGGTCCGAGGGGCCGGGCCCCTGGTGGATGTCCGCCGTGTACTGCCTGTCCTGCGCGCCCTGCTTGGTGCGTCGCAGCCCCATGGTGTCCGCCTTTCGTTGCTCGCCGACCGGTTGTCGGGCCGGTACATCAAACGTACGGATCACGAGCGGGTCCGGACCATGACGGCTGCTGGCGGATCGGGGGTGGGGCAAACCCCAGGGTGCTACCGGGGGTGGGCAGACCTCAGAGCCTGTCGGGTGACCTTCGATCGGAAAGCGGACGCGCTCTGGTGCGTGCGATTCCAAGGCGCCGGAAGGCCCTCGGATGGGGTCTCCCCTGCTCGAACGAAGCTGAGAGCTTGGGAAAGGAGCTACTAGGGCGTTTCGGCAACGCGGGAAGCGTGCGTGCCAGACCGCGTCCGCCCGATCAGAGGTCACCCGACAGGCTCTCAAGGTGCTACCTGGCCGGCCCGGGTCCTGCCGGGGTCCTGAGCGGGGCAGGCGCTCTCCGGGTACGGGCCGCCGCGTCCCGCGCCCGGAGAGCGACCGTGCCCACGTTCCGGTGACGGGCCGACTTCCCTTGACGGAAGCCCGGTTCAGGACGGTTACATACGGTTCAGGGGCGGCGGGACAGGAGCAGCAGTGCCCGGTCGTCGTTGACGTCCTTCGCGCACGCCTCGATCAGATGCCAGGCCGCGCCCTCGAAGCCGCTGACGACATAGCGGTCCGCCTCGCCGGTCAGCCGGTCGATACCGTCCGCGATGTCCCGGTCGGACGCCTCCACCAGTCCGTCCGTGAACAGCATCAGGACGTCACCAGGGGCCAGCGAGCCCTTCACCGCGTCGAACTGCGCCCCGTCGTACACCCCGAGCAGCGGGCCCTCCGCGGTCATCTCCTCCCAGTGGCCGCTTCCCGCGTGCAGCTGCAGGGCGGGCGGGTGGCCCGCGGAGAGGAGTTCGTAGTCACCCGATTCGAGGTCCAGCACCAGGTGGATCGAGGTGGCGAAGCCCTCGTCCCAGTTCTGGCGAAGCAGATAGCCGTTGGCCGCGGGCAGGAAGCCGTGCGGCGGCAGTGAGCCGAGGAGACCGCCGAAGGCACCGGACAGCAGCAGGGCGCGGGAGCCCGCGTCCATGCCCTTGCCCGACACATCGGTGAGGACGACCTCCAGGGTGCGGCCGCCGTTGGTGCGGGCCGCGACGACGAAGTCGCCGGAGAACGACTGGCCGCCCGCCGGGCGCAGCGCCATCTCCCGGTGCCAGCCCTGCGGCAGGCGTGGCAGGGCGCTCTGCACCCGGATGCGTTCGCGCAGGTCGAAGAGCATGGTGCCGCCGCGTCGCCAGGGGACTCCGACCCTGGCCCGGAACTGGGCGAGGATCAGGCCGAAGAAGCCGCAGGCCGCGACCACCAGGATGGTGCCCGGGGTGACCCGGGCCGGCCCCTGTCCGTACGGGCCGAGCGCGATGGACTCCACGATCAGCGCCGCGGCAGCGGTCGCGTACAGCCCCAGCAGACTGGCCGGCCGCAGCAGCAGACCGCCCGCGACGATCGGCAGCACGAGAGCGGCCGGGGCGCACCACACCGCGTTCAGCAGCGTGCCGCAGGTGATCGCCGGGATGGTGAGCAGCAGTCCGGCCAGAGCGATCCAGTCGGAGCCGTCGCCGCGGAAGTAGTCGACCCCGGATTTGCGCAGCGCGATGCGTGCCCGGTGCGCCGATTTCCGCAATCGGGCCGGGTACGAGTCTGCTCTTGCGCGACGGGCCATTGCGGGGACCTTATCCACCCGGGCGCCTCCGGTGCAGGGGGACCCCTGTGACAATGCGTTCGAAAACGGGTCGCCCGTCTGCCGTACCCCTGGTAGGCATGGCATATGACTACAGAGTTGCGGGTGCTGCGTTCGTCGGAATGGAACGAATGGTTCGGGAGTCTGGAACTCGCCTTCGGCGGAGTCGCTGAGTCCCCGGAGGAACGCGAACTCTGGGAAGCGCTGACCGAGCACGAGCGGTCGATCGGCATCTGGGACGGCTCGGACGTGGTCGGTACGGCGGGTGCGTTCAGCTTCCGGCTGGCCGTACCGGGCGGGGCTCTGGTGCCTGCGGCAGGGGTGACGATGGTGAGCGTCGCGGCCACGCACCGCAGGCGCGGACTGCTGACCTCGATGATGCGGCGCCAGCTCGACGACGTGCGGGCCCTGGGTGAACCGCTCGCCGTGCTGGCGGCTTCGGAGCCCGCGATCTACGGCCGGTTCGGGTACGGGGCGGCCACGAAGCAGATGTCGCTGGAGATCGACACGGACCGGGTACGGCTGACGGTGCCGGACGGCACGGACGGGATCCGCCTGCGGTACGCGAAGCCGGACGAGGCGGTCACCGCGATCGAGGGCGTGTATGAGCAGCTGGTGGCAGGGCGGCCGGGCGCACCGGCGGGCGGTCCCGGCTGGGAACGGAAGGCGGTGCTCGACCCGGAGAGTGCGCGGCAGGGGGCGTCGCCGCTGCAGTGCGTGCTGGCGGAACGGGACGGTGGGGTGGTCGGGTACGCGACCTTCCGCAACAAGCCGGGCTGGGACGCGGGGGTCTCCAAGGGCCGGATCGTGGCGGACGACGTGTCGGCTCTCGACCCGGCGGCGTACGGGGCGCTCTGGCGGTTCCTCTTCGGGATCGACCTGACGTCGACGGTCGAGGCACGGAACCGGCCGGTCGACGATGCCCTCCTGCACCTCGTCTCGGACGTTCGGCGGTGCAACATCAAGGTGCGCGATGGGCTGTACGTACGGCTGGTGGAACTGGGCGCGGCGCTGGAGGCGCGGGCGTACCGGGCACCGGTGGACGTGGTTTTCGAGGTGACGGACATGTTCTGCCCCTGGAACGAGGGGCGTTGGCGGCTGACGGCCGACACGAAGGGGGGAGCGTCGTGCAAGCGGACGGACGACCCCGCGGATCTGGCGCTTTCGGTGCGGGAGCTGGGGGCGGCGTACCTGGGCGGCACATCGGTGGTCTCTCTGGCGCGGGCGGGCCGGGTACGGGAGTTGCGGGCGGGAGCGGTCGACGAGGCCTCACTGGCGTTCTCCTCGGCGGTGGAGCCGTGGCTGCCGCGGGGGTTCTAGCAGGATGTGCCGCCGGGCGCACCCGGCGGCCGCCTCGTCCTCAAACGCCGGACGGGCTTGAGGGAGACGCGCGGCCTCGAAGGGCGCGCGCGGTCGGGGCATTGAGCCCGTCCGGCGATTGAGGACACAAGGGGTGCGCTAGCGGGGCTGGCAGGCGGGGCACCAGAAGAGGTTGCGGGCTGCCAGGTCCGCCGTGCGGACCTCCGTGCCGCAGATGTGGCACGGCTGGTGCGTCCGGCGGTACACGTACACCTCGCCCCCGTGGTCGTCCACCCGCGGCGCGCGGCCCATCGCCTCGGGAAGGTGCTCGGGGCGGACCGTGTCGATGCGGTTGTTCCGCACACCCTCGCGCATCAGCATCACCAGGTCGTCCCACATCGCCTCCCACTCCGCACGGGTGAGGTCCTTGCCCGGCCGGTACGGGTCGATGCCGTGCCGGAAGAGGACCTCGGCGCGGTAGACGTTGCCGACGCCCGCGATGACCTTCTGATCCATCAGCAGGGCGGCGACGGTGATGCGGCTGCGCGAGATCCGCTGCCAGGCGCGTTCGCCGTCCTCGTCGGTCCGTAGCGGGTCCGGGCCCAGCCGGCCGTGTATCGCGCGCTTCTCGGGTTCCGTGATCAGGGCGCAGGTGGTCGGACCGCGCAGATCCGCGTGGTGTTCGTCGTTGGCCAGGCGCAGGCGGACCGTGTCGGTGGGCGGCGGTACCGGTGCCGTACCGAAGTGGAGCTTGCCGAACAGTCCCAGGTGGATGTGGACCCAACCGAAGTCCTCGAAACCGAGGAACAGGTGCTTGCCGTGCGCGTCGACGCCGGTGAACGCACGGCCGTCGAGGAGCGCCGCGCTGTCCGAGAACCTGCCCTGCGGGCTGCTCACCCGCACCGGCCCGCCCACGAACCGGTCGCGATGGTCCGCGGCCAGGCGGTGGATCGTGTGTCCCTCGGGCACGGCGGTGGCTCTCCTCGGTCGGGTGGGGAAATGACTGTGCCGCCGGGCGGGCCGGCGGCACGGGGGATGTGGGGCGGTCAGCCCTGCTGCGGGTGGTGGGCGGGGATCGGGGGAAGCTCGCCCGTCGTCTCGTACGCCGTCAGCATCTCAATGCGACGGGTGTGACGCTCCTCACCGGAGTACGGCGTGGCGAGGAAGATCTCGACGAACTTCGTCGACTCCTCCACCGTGTGCATCCGGCCACCGATGGCCACCACGTTGGCGTTGTTGTGCTCGCGGCCGAGCGCGGCGGTCTGCTCGCTCCAGGCGAGTGCGGCGCGTACGCCCTTCACCTTGTTCGCGGCGATCTGCTCACCGTTGCCGGAGCCGCCGATCACGATGCCGAGGCTGCCCGCGTCCGCGGCCGTCTTCTCGGCGGCGCGGAGGCAGAACGGCGGGTAGTCGTCCTGGGCGTCGTAGATGTGGGGGCCACAGTCGACGGCTTCGTGGCCCTGGGCCGTGAGCCACTCGACGAGGTGGTTCTTGAGTTCGAAGCCGGCATGGTCTGAGCCGAGGTACACGCGCATGTTCCGAAGTGTGGCATGCGCGGCGCCGGGTAGCCGTCATCGGGGTCGGGACCCTCCGGTCCGGCCGGAGCTGCGGAGCCCTTGTGCGGGGTGTGTGGGCAATCCCACTCAATAATCCGGCAACCAATCCGGAAGAGGGGGTTCCGCTTCCGAGGTTTCGCAGGCTTCAATGCTGAGACTCCACCGCCACACCACCGTGCAGCGGCACAGCCACGGAACTGAGTGATCCAAGACGTAAGGATTCGATCCATGACCCAGACGACTCTGACAGGGCCGGGCCACCAGCCCGGCGAGCCGGACCGGGCGGACAAGCCCGGCTCCTCCGACGGGCTCCAGGCCGGTCTCAAGAATCGTCACCTCTCGATGATCGCCATCGGCGGGGTGATCGGCGCCGGCCTCTTCGTGGGCTCCAGCGCAGGTATCGCCGCCGCGGGACCCGCCATTCTGCTGTCGTACGCGCTGGTCGGCCTCATGGTCGTCTTCGTGATGCGGATGCTCGGCGAGATGGCGGCGGCCCGCCCGAGCTCGGGCTCCTTCTCCGCCTACGCCGACCGGGCCCTCGGCCGCTGGGCCGGCTTCTCGATCGGCTGGCTGTATTGGTTCTTCTGGGTCGTGGTGCTCGCCGTCGAAGCCACGGCGGGTGCCAAGATCCTGGAGGGCTGGGTGCCGGGCGTCCCGCAGTGGGCGTGGGCGCTGATCGTGATGGTCGTGCTCACCGCGACGAACCTGGTCTCGGTCGGTTCGTACGGGGAGTTCGAGTTCTGGTTCGCCGGGATCAAGGTCGTGGCGATCAGCGCGTTCGTCGTCGTCGGGCTGCTCGCCGTCTTCGGGCTGCTGCCCGGCTCGGACAACCCCGGCTCGGGGCTCGCGCATCTCACGGACAGCGGCGGGTTCTTCCCCCACGGTCCGGGCGCCATCCTCACCGGTGTGCTGATGGTCGTCTTCTCGTTCATGGGCAGCGAGATCGTGACGCTGGCGGCCGGCGAGTCGGAGAACCCGCAGCGCGCCGTCCAGAAGGCCACCAACAGCGTGATCTGGCGGATCGCCGTCTTCTACCTGGGCTCGATCTTCATCGTGCTGACGCTGCTGCCGTGGAACGACGCGTCGATCCTCAAGGACGGCAGCTATGTCGCCGCACTGAACTCGATCGGTATCCCGCACGCCGGCCAGGTGATGGACGTCATCGTGCTGACGGCCGTGCTGTCCTGCCTCAACTCCGGCCTCTACACGGCCTCGCGGATGGCGTTCTCGCTCGGCGGCCGCGGTGACGCGCCGAAGGCGTTCGCCCGGACGAACAAGCGGGGCGTGCCGCAGGCGGCCATCCTGTCCTCCGTCGTCTTCGGCTTCGTCGCCGTGTTCTTCAACTACCAGTGGCCGGACACCGTCTTCCAGTTCCTGCTGAACTCGTCCGGTGCGGTCGCCCTGTTCGTCTGGCTGGTCATCTGCTTCACCCAGCTGCGCATGCGGGGCATCATCCTGCGCGAGTCGCCGGAGAAGCTGGTCGTACGGATGTGGCTCTTCCCGTATCTGACCTGGGCGACCATCGCGATGATCTCGTTCGTGCTGGTCTACATGCTGACCGACGACAGCGGCCGTGAGCAGGTGCTGCTCTCGCTGCTCGTCGCCGCGATCGTGGTGGCGATCTCGCTGGTACGTGAAGTCCGGCAGCGCAGGAACGGAGCGGTCACGGCGGACGCGTCCGCCGACGCCTGACCGAGCCTGTCCATACCTGACGGCCGATGTCAGGTTTACCGGGGAGGCTCTCTCCTGCCAGATGTCACCGGGCGAACGGAGAGCCTCCCCATGAACGACCAGTTGCCCGCCCGGTTCACCTTCCGCCCCGGCGACCCCGGATACACGGGGAACTGGCCGGCTTCCAGACCGGTTTCACGCTCCGGCCCGGGCTGATCGTCGGCGCCACCGATGCCGACGAGGTCCGGGCCGCCGTCGTGTACGCCGCCGCCCGCAGACTGCCTGTCGCCGTCCAGGCCACCGGGCACGGTCTGGCCGGCGCCGCCGAGGGCGGGGTACTGATCAGTACACGCCGGATGGACGACGTACGCGTCCACGCCGCCCGGAGCGCTCCCGTACCCGGACATCCCCCAGCTGCCGGAGGAGCCCGCGGTGCCCACTGCCGTGCCGTACCGCGACGCCGCCTTCCTGCTGCGGCTGCTCTCGCCGCTCGACGGGACCGGTGTGGCGGCGGTACGGGCCCTGTACGCGCGGGTGTCCTCCGTGCTGGAGCCGCTGGCCGTGGGGCGCTCGCTGAACTTCTCGTTCGGCGGCGGGGACCGTACCGGGGGATTCCACGACGAGTGGACGCGGAAGAGGCTCGCCGGTGTGGTGTCGCAGTACGACCCGGCGAGCCTCTTCGGAGGGATTTGCGAGGGCGAGCAGCCCGGTCAGCCGCGGCGGCCGACGAGCTTCCAGGCGGCGGGCAGCGCGCCCATCGCCAGGGCCGCCTTCAGCGCGTCACCGAGCAGGAACGGCACCAGGCCCGCCGCGATCGCGGCGCTCGCCGACATCCCCATGGAGAGCGCCAGGTACGGGACACCGACCGCGTAGATGATCGCGGAGCCGAGCACCATCGTGCCCGCCGTGCGCAGCACCGAGCGGTCGCCGCCGCGGCGGGCGAGGCCGCCGACCACCGTGGCGGCGAGCAGCATGCCGAGGACGTAACCGAACGAGGCACCGCCCGCGCCGGAGCTGCCGCCCGCGAACCACGGCATGCCCGCCATGCCGACGAGCGCGTACACGGCCAGGGAGAGGAAGCCGCGGCGGGCGCCGAGGGCGGTGCCGACGAGGAGCGCGGCGAAGGTCTGACCGGTGACGGGGACCGGGGAGCCGGGGACCGGGACGGCGATCTGGGCGGCGATGCCGGTGAGCGCGGCGCCGCCGACGACCAGGGCCGTGTCGACGGCGTAGCGGTGCCGGGCTGCGGGCAGCAGGTCGGCGAGGACCGCTCCGGTACGGACGGGGACGGCGGCAGCAGTGCTCATCGGGACTCCGCGGTGGTGAGGGCAGGTGGGGACAGACTGAGGCTGACGTTAGCCCACGGGTTAACGCTCGATCACCATCAGCCGCCCACAAAGCGGCGCTTGACGGCTTGGTGGGGTTCGGACAAAGGCCAGTGAGCAATCACGCGACGGCGTGATGCTCGTCACTGAGGTGAGGGCGTGGAGGGGGCTGTCCGCCGGGCGGGGTCTTGCTACGTGAGACTGTAGGTTCCCGATAAGAGGGTCCCCCCAGCTACCGGACCCACTGAATGATCCGAGAGTGATCCGCACCCCATGCACGACGCCCCTCCCCCCACGGAGCCCAGGCAGCCGGAACCGCTGGCGCACGGGCTGAAACAGCGCCATCTGACGATGCTCGGACTGGGCGGGGTGATCGGCGCCGGGCTCTTCGTGGGTTCGGGCGCCGGGATCGCCGTCGCGGGCCCGGCCATCGTCGTGTCGTATCTGATCGCGGGCACCCTCGCGATGCTGGTGATGCGGATGCTCGGCGAGATGTCGGCCGCGATGCCCGCCTCCGGTTCGTTCTCCGTCCATGCGGAGCGGGCGCTCGGCCGGTGGGCCGGGTTCAGTGTGGGCTGGCTCTACTGGTTCCTGCTGGTGGTGGTTCTCGCCGTGGAAGCAACCGCTGCCGCGACGATCGCCCACGGCTGGGTGCCGGCCGTGGACCAGTGGGCCTGGGTGCTGGTGTTCATGGTGGTGTTCACCGTCGCCAATCTGACCGCGGTGAAGAACTTCGGCGAGTTCGAGTTCTGGTTCGCCGCGCTCAAAGTCGCCGCGATCGTGGCCTTCCTCGTGCTCGGGCTGCTGGCCATTTTCGGTCTGCTCCCGGACACGGATCCGGTAGGACTGACCAACCTGACCGGCCAGGGCGGATTCCTGCCGAACGGCTGGGCCGGGGTCGTGTCCGGTGTCCTGACCGTCGTCTTCGCGTTCGGCGGACTGGAGGTCGTGACGATCGCGGCGGCCGAGACCGACGATCCGGCGCGCGCGGTGGGACGCGCCGTGCGCAGCGCGGTCGTGCGCATCCTCTTCTTCTACGTCGGGTCGATGCTGGTGATCGTGACGGTGCTGCCGTGGACCGCGCAGCAGGCCGGGCTGAGCCCGTACGTCAAGGTCCTGGGCTCGATCGGGGTGCCGTCGGCCGGGCAGATCATGAACATCGTGGTGTTCGTGGCGCTGCTCTCCGCACTGAACGCCAATCTCTACGGTTCGTCCCGGATGATCTTCTCGCTGGCCGAGCGCGGCGAGGGGCCGCGCGGGCTGCTCAAGGTGTCGGGCGGCCAGGACGGCAATGGCGAGGGCGGAGTGCCACGGCGGGCGGTGCTCGCCTCGGTCGCCTTCGGCTTCGTCTCCGTACTCCTCAATCTGAAGTGGCCCGACTCCGTCTTCCTCTACCTGCTCAACTCGGTCGGCGCGGTGCTGCTGTTCGTATGGGGGCTGATCGCCGCGTCCCAACTGCGGCTGCGCCGCCGTATCGAACGTGAGGCGCCCGAGGCCCTGACGCTGCGGATGTGGTTCTTCCCCTGGCTGACCTGGCTGACCCTGGTCGCGCTGGTGGCCGTGCTCGTGCTGATGCTGACCGATGACGTGGCGCGGCCGCAGGTGCTGTGGTCGGCGGGGGCGACCGGCCTGATGCTGCTCGTGGCGCTGGCGCGGGAGGTGCGGGACCGGCGCCGGGGCTGACGGGGCGGAGCCGTCGCGGGTGCGTACGCGCGCGTGCACCATGGGTGAGCCCGGTGCACCGTGGCCAGGGACCGCAGCGGCTCGGCAGGGTCACGTCCGGGGTGCCCCGCAACGCGGTTCTCGTCTCGTCCGTCTTCGGTTTCCTCTGCCGGCGGCGGGCCGCGGCCGTCAAGGGCTTACGTCCGGTGCGCACGGCACATTGAGGGAGAGCAGCGCGCCGCCCTCCTCCCCCAGCCGCACCTCGCTCACCGCCGCGTTCCGCAGCTGCGGAAAGACGCGGCGGTAGGCGCCGAGCGGGATCGACAGCAGTTCGCACAGCACCAGCCGCAGCAGCGTGTTGTGCGCGACGACGAGGACCCGCTGCCCCGGAAGGCCGTCCGCGATCCGGCGCAGCGCCATCGTTCCCCGGGCCGCCGCCACGCGCGGGTCCTCGGCCCCGGGGAAGGCGTTGATCACCGGGTCGGCCCGGAACGCCTCCGCCCGTTCCGGGTCCTCGGCGGCGAACTCGGCGAGGGTGCGCCCCTCCACCGTCCCGAAGTCGCACTCCCGCAGATCGGGTTCGCGTCCGGGTACGAGGTCGAGCGCCCAGCAGGCGGGTTCGGCGGTCTCGATGGCGCGGGTGGCGGTCGACGTCCAGATCGCGTCGACCCGGTGGCGGGACGCCCACTGCGCCAACTGTTCGGCCTGGCGGCGCCCCTCGTCGGTGAGGGCGACGTCACTGACCCCGGCGTATCGGTTCTCGGCGTGCCACGCGGTCTGTCCGTGCCGGGCGAGGAACAAGGTGGTCGGGCTGGTGGTCATCGGCTCTCCGTTCGGGACCGGGCGTGGGTGGCGAGCGCTCCGGACAGCCGGCCCCGCCGTTCCAGTTCGTCCACCAGCTTGAGGTACGGCTCCGTGTGGCGGGCGGTGCGCGCCGGGTCAGGGCGCAGGACCTGCCGGATTCCGACCAAGTGGCCCGCGGGTCGCCGACGAGGGCGCACGACGACCGCCTGCCCCGGCTGCCCCCACGGTCGTACGCGCGGCCGCGCGGCCGCGCCTGAACGGAACGCGTGCTTACGCACGGAGCGGACGTACCTGGTTCTCGTCCGTCACCTCGTACAGATCGACCCGCAGCAGGCGCCGAACGGGCCCCGGAACCCGCTCGGCAGCCTGCACCGACGAGGTGGGCACCACCCGCGTCCGACACCGGCGCCGGCATCCCCGCACCACACGCCCCCTTCCTCCTGCTAGCCTGCATTTGCATATAGGTTGCAATAACAACAGGAAAGCAGCTGGAGGGTTCGCCCCATGGCCACGTACACGCTCCCGGAACTCCCGTACGACTACGCGGCGCTCGAACCGGTCATCAACCCGCAGATCATCGAGCTCCACCACGACAAGCACCACGCCGCCTACGTCAAGGGCGCCAACGACACCCTGGAGCAGTTGGAGGAGGCGCGCGCCAAGGAGGCCTGGGGAGCGATCAACGGGCTTCAGAAGAACCTCGCGTTCCACCTCTCCGGCCACATCCTGCACTCGATCTACTGGCACAACATGAGCGGTGACGGCGGCGGCGAGCCCCTCGCGGCGGACGGCGTCGGCGACCTCGCGGACGCGATCACGGAGTCGTTCGGGTCGTTCGCCGGCTTCAAGTCCCAGCTGACGAAGGCTTCGGCCACCACGCAGGGCTCCGGCTGGGGCGTCCTCGCGTACGAGCCGGTCAGCGGAAAGCTGATCGTCGAGCAGGTCTACGATCACCAGGGCAACGTCGGCCAGGGCTCGGTCCCGATCCTGGTCTTCGACGCCTGGGAGCACGCCTTCTACCTGCAGTACAAGAATCAGAAGGTCGACTTCATCGAGGCGATGTGGCGCGTCGTCAACTGGCAGGACGTGGCGAAGCGGTACGCGGCCGCCAAGGAGCGCGCGGACGTACTGCTGCTGCTCGCCCCCTGACCCGGGCACACAGACGTCCTGCCTCGTGATCGTCTTCTCAACCTTCACCGGGCAGGCGGATGAAGGGGGGACCCTCACCTGGACGTGACAGGTGAGGGTCCTTCTGTCATGTTGCGCGGCAGGGGGTGGGGTCAGGAGACGGGGGCATGCTTCAGCAGAGTGCTCAGCACCTGCTCGGCATGTGTCCAGAGCACCGCCCCGCCCGCATCCGGCACCAGGTGCCGAACGGCGCCCGGGATGCGCGAAGCCAGTTCGACCCCCTGGTCGGGCGAGTGACCGGTGTCCTTCTCCCCGTACCAGAGGTCCACCGGTACGTCGATGTCCGACAGTGCGATATCCCAGCGACCCATGGCCAGGACGGTGTCCCGGGCATAGCCGTCGGCCCCCTGCGCGAAGGCTTCGTCGAGTGCTCGCCGGTAGGCGGCCGCGAACGCGGGCTGCTGATAGACGGCGAGGTCGCAGTCGGGGCTGTGGGACATGACCATGTCCCACATCGCCTGCGGGGTGAACCCGGCGAAGACCTTCTCGGCGGCGGCCGGGTCGGACACCGCCAGGTCGACGAGGCGCCGCAGTTCACCCGGCAGCGCGTCGGCGAAACACGGCGCGGCGATCTCGTCCGCACCGGAGACCACCGCGAGCGCGCCGACCACACCAGCAGCGGCGCATCCGAGGGCGAAGGGCGCCCCCTGCGAGTTGCCGACCATCAGGGGCCGCAGCCCCAGGCCGCGCAGGGCGGCGAACGCGCGAATATCGTCGGCGAAGTCCCCGAAGGTGCGGCCGGGCCGGGGCGAGGAGGCGCCCAGACCCGGACGGTCGAGCGAGATCAGCCGCACCCCGAGACCGTCCGCCACATCACCGCCGAACCCGAGATGCCTGCTGGTGGCCGCCCCCGGCGACAGCAACACCGGCACCCCGCCCACCGGCCCCCACTCGGCCCAGCCCAGCCGCCTCCCTCCCGGCAGCTGTTCCGTACCGATACGAACCGGATCAATCACGCGCAAAGTCATGTTCCTGATCATGACCGGATCCGCCGTCCGCGTCGAAGGACTTTCCACCGAACCCAGGACCGCACCGCTCCAGGCGCGTAAGGAGTACGCCTTGTCGGCCCGGACCACATCCGGCCTGGTCCGGGGCCGTCCTCGCCGCCGGGGAACGCGCAGGCGGGCCATCGCGTCCGCGAAAGCGGGCGCGTCGCCCGCCTGCCCGGCGGTGAGATGGAAGGCCAGGGGTCGGCAGCGGCCGTCGGCGGCAAGGTGGATCTTCGTGGTCAGTCCGCCGCGGGACCGCCCGATGGCATGGTCGTCCGGCTCGCCGACCGGGGCACCTTTTCGCGGGCCCCGGCCGCGTGTTGGTGAGCCCGCACGATCGTGGAGTCCACCGAGACGGCCCGGTTCAGGTTCTCAACGGCGTCGGCTCGGGCCATCAACGCGGTGAACACGCGTTGCCAGGTGCCGTCGATGGCTCACATCCGCAGCCGGTTGTAGACAACTCGCCAGTTGCCCATCTCGCGCGCGGCCGTGGCCGGCCCAAGACCCGGATACCGGCCCAAGACCCGGATAAAGGAGACCGGCGAGGACGTTCACCTGCTGCTGCGCTACGTCCACCGCTACCTGCCCGCCCTCCGCGACGGGGAGCAGGTCCAGGCCCTGCGCCGGATCTTCCTGCAGAACTACTGCATCGACGCGCAGGACCGCCTCCGGTGGCGGGACTCCGAGGAAGCCGGCCTGCCGCCCTCCGCCGTCGCCATCGTCTCGCCCTATGATCTGACCGCCCGCTACGCACGCCGGGGCGAGACCCGCTGGAAGGGCTTCCTGGCGCACGTCACCGAGACGTGCGACCACACGCGGTGAGCCTGATCACCGACGTGACCGCCACGAAGGCGGCAGTCCACGACACCAAGACACTCCCGGGAGTCCTGGCCCACCTGGAACACCGGGGTCTGCTGTTGGCCGAGTGCTTATCCGCGACCTCTTAGCGAAGGGAGCGGAAGCTGGCGCGGAGCTCTTCTGTGAAGAGGCGGGGCTGCTCCCAGGCCGCGAAGTGGCCGCCCTTGGGAAGCCTGTTGTAGTGGATGAGGTTGGGGTACGCCTTCTCTGTCCAGCTCTTCGGGGCCTGGTAGATCTCGTCAGGGAAGACGCTCACGGCGACCGGGAGGGAGACGCCCTTGACGCCGAAGAAGGATGCCTTGTTCTCCCAGTAGAGACGGGCCGCGGAAATCGGCGTGTTCGTCAGCCAGTAGAGGGTGGTGTTGTCGAGGACGTCGTCCCGCGACAGGCCTTCGGTGTGTCCGGCGAAGACCCGGGAGATCAGCTTCAAGCTGGCTGTGTCGTGGTCGATCAGGAAGGCTGCCAAACCGACGGGCGAATCCGTCAGCCCGGTCAGCGTCTGCGGGCGCGTCCCCATCATCTGGGCGTAGGCGACATGATGCCTGTAAAAGGATTCCAGCTGCTCGACCGCGCGCTTTTCCTCCGCCGAGAGATCGGACGGCACCGGGTTGCCGGATTGGATCGCCTTGTCGATGGCGGGCGGAACCACGCCAGGCATGTTGGAGTGAATGCCGATCAGTCCTGCAGGCCTCTGCACAGCCATGAAGTCTGAGATGACTGCGCCCCAGTCACCGCCCTGTGCCACATACCGCTTGTATCCGAGGCGCTTCATCAGTTCTGCCCAGGCGCGTGCGATGCGCTCGGGATTCCAGCCGGTCGTGGTCGGCTTGCCGGAGAATCCGTAGCCCGGCATCGACGGAATCACCAGGTGGAAAGCGTCCGATGCCTTCCCGCCATGTGCCGTGGGATTGGTGAGCGGCTCGATGATCTTCAGCTGCTCGATGATCGAGCCGGGCCATCCGTGCGTGACGATCATCGGCAGAGCGTTCTTGTGCTGCGAGCGGACGTGGATGAAGTGAATGTCCAGCCCGTCGATCCTGGTGATGAAGTTCGGCACGGCGTTCAGCTTCGCCTCGGCCTTGCGCCAGTCATAGTCCGACGCCCAGTAGCGCGCGAGCGCCTGAATCGTCGCAAGTTGCGTGCCCTGAGACTGATCCGCGACGGTCTCCTTCTCGGGCCAGCGCGTGGCCAGGACGCGTCGACGGAGATCGACCAGATCCTTCTCTGGGAAATGGACAGGGAAGGGACGGATGGTTCCGTCCGCTGACGGATCGGAGTTACCTCCCGCGGGGTCACCTCCCATTTCGGCTGTCTGAGCCCAGGGCGTGAACATGCCGAAGGATCCGGCGACCGCTCCAGCCGTCACGGCGGCCGAGGCGGAGAGAAATTTCCGCCGAGAGTGCGGCGGAACTATTTCTGACATGGTGAACCTTCCGGAGCATTCGGCTTCCGTCATGCAAATATGAGAAGCCGAAGGTGGGAGTGGGATCTGGATGCCAAGGCCGGGGCCGGTTGAGCGGGAAGGAGATCAGTGACTGTCGGACCGGATTACGACGTAATTTCTGAATGGCATTTCGGAGGCGGGTGAACCGGTCGGCAGAAACCGTTTGTTTCCGCCTCTTGCGCTCATGTGCTTGCCGCCTCGCTGGACGCGGGCCTATGCCGTCGGTAGGGACTCGGTTATGCCTCGGAAATCTCGACCTTGAACAGGCGGAGCGCCAGCTCTTCGGAAGCGACAGACATGTGGGGGCCTCCTTGCTGTGTGAACGGGGAGGCGGGTTTCGGTTCCGGGTTCACCTGCGTTTCTCCGCGGGTGAACTCGTCGCCCGACGAGGGATTTTCACCCGTTCGTTTCGCCAACCAGCCTTCATGATGGGTCCGGGCTACTACCTCGGCAATCTCAAACATGACCCAGAGTTACCGAAGGTGAGATGTCGAATTTCTGGCCTCGCCGATTCGGTCGGGATGAGGCCGGGAGTGGGCGTCTGCTGACGGATCTCGTCGAGGCCACCGGTCCGACCACCGCGTACGCAGCTGCGCTCGGGCCGTTGTGACCGCGCGGCACCGGGCATGATCCGGGCCGGACCGCCATCGACCTCGCGGTGATGCTCGCCGACGGCGGTGAGGCGATGGCGGATCCGGCCGTGCTGCGGGACCAGGGCGAGGTGTTTGGCCCGGTCGCTTCCACGCCCACCGCCTGGCGGTTGCTCGCCGACACCGGTGGGGCACGGGCGCCTAGGGCGTGTATCGAATGTGCTGGTCACAGCCACTCGTTGATGGCCGCGACGAGGACGGTTGCTTCGTAGCGGACGGCGAGCTTCTCGTAGCGGGTGGCCACCGCCCTATGCCTTTTGAGGCGATTGATGCCGCACTCCACCGCGTGCCGCTCCCGATAGTCGATCTTGTCGAACTTCGGCGGCCGACCACCGCGAGTGCCGAGCTTCTTGCGGTTGCGGACGTGGTCGGCCTTGTCCGGAATCATGCAGCGGATCCCGCGACGCCGCAGGTAAGCGCGGTTCCTGCGGGAGGCATACGCCTTGTCGGCCCGCACCCGGTCGGGTCGGGTACGCGGTCTGCCGGGCCCCAGCCGGCGCACCCGGATCTTCTTCAGCACGGGCTCGAACTGCGGGGAGTCCCCTCGCTGCCCTGCCGTGATCACGATCGACATGGGTTTCTGGCCCCGCTCGACCGCCAGGTGCAGCTTGGTGGTCAGGCCGCCGCGCGAGCGCCCGAGTCCGTGGTCCTCCGGCTCGGTGTCGACGCCGCCGGGCGGTTCGACCTGCAGGTCCCCTTTTTCCGTGCCCCGGCGGCGTGCTGGTGGGCCCGGCACACGGTGGAGTCGACGTTGATGTCCCAGGTGATCAGTTGCTTCGCGTCGGCCTGGGCCTGCAGCTCGGCGAAGATCCGCTTCCAGGTGCCGTCCCGCTGCCGGCGGCGGAACAGGTCGTACACCCGGCCCCAGGGTCCGTACCGTTCCGGCACATCCCGCCACGGCGTCCCGGTCCGGGTACGCCACCGTATGCCGTCGATCAGCTGCCGCCTCGTCCATATCGGCGGCCGGCCCGGCTTCCTACCCACCGGCAACAACGGTTTCAGGCGGGCCCATTGCGCGTCCGTCAGATCTCCACGTCCCACTGGGTGATCATCCCAGACCGTGATCAGCTTCCGATCGGGGTGCTGATCGCGAAAGACTAGGGGCCATGACCCACCACTGCTGCGAAGAGATGTCGAGCCAGGTGAACTGGCACTGTGACCAGCACGACGACCCCTCCAGCTGTCCGGACGCCCTGGTTGGGTTCACCGCCAAGTTCCAGGAGTACGGGCTGTTCATCCACGACGGGGGCACTTCCAGCATCGGGATCGTCTTCTGTCCGTGGTGCGGGCAGCGTCTCCCCGAGTCGCAACGGGACCGGTGGTTCGAAGAACTGGAAAGTCGCGGGATCGATCCGTGGGAAGACGAGGTTCCGGCCGAGTTTCAGGACGATCGCTGGCTCACCTCACCGCATGAGAAGCGATGAGCCAGACAGCACCTTGATCGACTTTCGATACACGGCCTAGTCGTCGACCTCGGTCCACCGCGCCGGCGTCACGATGTGTTCCCCTCCCGAATGCGCATGAGTTCCCAAACGGAACTTACTTCATGCGAGACGAATGCGATGATGGGTGCCATGAGTCTCGCCCCGGCCGACCCCACCGTCCTGCACCCGATGCCGGGCCAGCCCCGGGTCGTACAGCTGAAGCCCCTGGTGAAGTCCGAGCTGATCGAGGTGGGGGACTACTCGTACTACGACGACCCCGACGACGCGACCGCTTTCGAGACCCGCAACGTGCTGTACCACTACGGCCCGGAGAAGCTCGTCATCGGGAAGTTCTGCGCGCTGGGAACGGGGATGCGGTTCATCATGAACGGTGCCAACCACCGGATGGACGGCCCGTCCACGTTCCCCTTCCCCACCATGGGCGGCTCCTGGGCCGAGCACTTCGACCTGCTGACCGGGCTGCCGGGCCGGGGCGACACGGTCGTCGGCAACGACGTCTGGTTCGGCTACAACTCCATGGTGATGCCGGGCGTACGGATCGGGCACGGCGCGATCATCGGCGCCGGCGCGGTCGTCACCAGTGACGTACCTGACTACGGCATCGTCGGCGGCAATCCGGCCAAGCTGATCCGTACCCGGTACGACGACGAGACCATCGCCCGGCTCCTGGCCGTCGCCTGGTGGGACTGGCCCGTCGACCACCTCACCCGACACATCCGAACCATCATGTCCGGCAGCGTCGACGACCTCGAAGCGGCTGCCCCGGAGGGGACATCGTGACGATCACCGTTCGAGAACTCACCTACTACCCGGTCAAGGGCTGCGCCGGCACCACGGTCGATTCCGCGCAGGTCCTCGGGACCGGCCTCGAACACGACCGGACATTCATGGTGGTGGACGCGGCGGACGGCGCATTCCGCAGCCAGCGTACGCATTCCTCGATGGCCGCGATCAGGGTCGAAGTCCTGGAAGTCGGGGCGGCGTTGGCCCTGTCCGCCGAGGGCGTCGAACCACTCCGCCTGAAGGTCGACCGGGACGGCCCGCGCCGCGAGGTGAGCATGTTCGACCGCCCGCTCGGCGCGGCCGCCGACCAGGGGGACGAGGTCGCGGAATGGTTCTCCGACGCGCTCGGAGCGAAGTCCCGCCTGGTACGGGTGGCGCCCGGCTTCGACCGGGACGGCTGGGGCGAGACCCCCGGCAAGGTCAACTTCGCGGACGCGCACGCGGTGCTGGTCGCCTCGACGGCCTCCCTGGACGGCCTCAACGCCCGCATCGCCACCCGGCGCGACGCCGCGCCCGTCCCGATGGACCGCTTCCGCGCCAACATCGTCCTGACCGGCAACGACGAACCCCACTTCGAGGACCGGGTGCGCCGGATGATCCTCGGTTCCGTGGAACTCGCCTACTCGGTAAGGGCGATGCGGTGCAACGTCCCGCTCGTCGACCAGAAGACCGGCCGTCGCGCGGGCCCGGAACCGGTCCGGACCCTTGCGACGTACCGGCGCGAGCCGGAGTACAAGAACAAGGTGAGCTTCGGCGCGAAGAACGCGGTGATCTGCGAGGGCGTAGTGGCCGTCGGGGACACGGTCGAGGTCGCGGAGTGGCTCAGCCGGTGAAGGCCCCGGCCTTCACCCCGTCGATGAACGCGGCCCAGCCGGAGGGGGCGTAGAACTGGAGGCCGCCCTCCCGGTTCTTGCTGTCCCGGACGACCCGGCCGCCGTCGGCGGTGTGGGCTACCTCGATGCAGTCCTGCTGCCCTCCCTGCGAGGCACTGGACTTCTTGAACTCGGTGACGATCTGCTGGTTCCTCATTACTGTTCTTTCTCGCTCTCAGGGATGCTTGCAATGTGCTCGCGCAAGAAAGTGAGCGACTGCGCGGGCGTCAGCGCCGCCGATCTGAGGGCTTCGAAGATCTGCGCGTGCGTGGCCATCTCTTCAAGGTCCTCGATGATGACGGTGCTCGTCGTGCTGTCGAAAGCGACCGCTTCCGGAGCGGGTTCGGGACCGAAGTTGAACATGACGAAGTGCGATGCCATGTGTGCGGCCTCCCACTCCGTGGCCGGGAGCACCTGAACACTGATGTTCTGGCGCTGGGCCACGTTCAAGATGTGCAGGAGCTGGTCGCGATGCGCTTTCACGGAGGGCATCGGTGCCGTGAGTGCAGGCTCCCATATGACTGCCGCAAACCGGGCGCCCTGCTCCTCGATGACCTTCCTGCGCACCTGCCGAATGGCCACCATTTCGTCGATCGCCTCAGGCGTATGAACCTTCAGGCCTGCACCGAGCAAAGCCCTGAGGTAGTCGTCCGTCTGCAGAAGCCCAGGCAGGAACAACGGTTGCCAGGTACGGATGTACGTCGCGTCGGATTCGAGCGTAAGGAAGTCGGCATACTCCGGCTTGGTGGCCCATTCATAGTTGAGCCACCATCCACGCTTGTTGGAAGCCCGCGCCAACTGTTCCAGCTGCTCGTACACGGCGCGGTCTTCCACCCCGTACAGCTCCAGAAGCAGGCGAACATCACCGGGACGCGCCGAGACCTGGCCAGCCTCGACGCGGCTGATCTTGGCCTTCGACCCCACAATGTGATCGGCAGCGTGCTGCTGATCGAGCTTCGCCGCTTCCCGGTATCTCCGGAGCGCCGCGCCGAGCCGCCTGCTGCGCACAGTAGGGCGTCCACCTGCGGGCATATCCCCTCCTCTTACCGCGTGTGACCAGTTTGCATGCCAACGGACGCTACACGCCAGGCGCTTGAGATCGTGAGCGATATGCAAATTCTCGATGCCGTTCGGTTGCATGAAGGTGGATTCTCGCTCTAGCGTGGGATGCGTCACAAAGCGTGGCCCATCGGGCGCACTGAGTGACCGTCGACTCCCCCTGCCCACCGACCTCGGGAGACCCATGTCCGGGCGCACGCGCATCAAGAGATTCCGGGCCCGCAGGGACTCCGTCCCCGCCGCTCGACGCCACGTCGAAAGCGTCCTGACCGAGTGGAGACTCGGCGGGCTCATCGACGAAACCATCCTCGTCACAAGCGAGTTGAGCACCAACGTCATCAACCACGCCAAGGGCACCGGCGACCACTTCGAGCTCGGCTTACGCCGCCGCAACGGCACGCTCGTCCTGGAGGTGTCCGACTCGTACCAGTGGCGGATGCCCGAACTCCGTACCCCCACGCTCGACGACCTCTCCGGCCGGGGCCTGGTCATCGTGGACGCGATCGCCGAGAAGTGGGGCGTACGGCCGCGCGACCCCGGCAAGACGGTCTGGGTCCATCTCACCATCGGCCGGGCGGAGTTGTCGTGAGGCAGCCCCTCAAGACCATCTGGCGGTGCGAGGTCACCGTCGCGGGAGGCGTCGTACGGGCCGAGAACGCCGCCACCCCGGCGCAGGCGCTGATCTGGATGCGGGTCTCCGTACGGACCCTCCTCTCCGGCTTCGACGCGGAGGACCGCGAGCGCACCTTCCGCTGGCTGGACCACGGGGCCCCACCGACAACGGCGCAGATCACTCCGGCGCTCCGCGCCTCCGCTCCAGGGATCGCATTCCCTCCCGGCGTAAACGCCGGGATTCCCCGCGAAGATCAAGAGATGGCGGCGGCCTCCCTCGCGGTCACGCTGGCCCTGGCCGCGGCCGGGCGCCGGGCGCCGGGCGCCCGAAGCGGTCGAAGGAGGCCCCGTCCCCCGGCAAGGAGTCAGCGCGACGTGAGGACGTACTCCAGCAGCGGCAGTTCGCGCCCGGGGATCGAGCCCGACGGGGTCGACCCGATCCGTACCGCGCCCATCGCGAGGTAGAACGGCTCCGCGTTCGGGTCGGCGTCGATGGTCAGGCGTACGAAGCCGAGGCGGCGGGCCTCCGCCACGGTGTGCTCGAACAGGAGTCGGCCGATGCCCCGGCCCAGGGTGTCCGGGGCGACGAACATCATGCCGAGGGCACCCTCGGGCGGGGCGCCGTCGAGGGTGGTGAAGCCCAGGACGCGGCCGTCCTCCTCGGCGACCGTCGTGCGGCGGCGTTCGATGTCGGCCGGGTACACGGTCAGTTCGTCGCGGCAGGAGGCGAGGAACGCCTCGTCGTAACCCCAGTGACCCTTCGATGCCAGGGCCAGCTCGGTCAGCGCCCCGGCCTCGGACCTGCGTGCCGGTCGTACCTTCATGTCCGCCGGACTCCCTTCCCTCGGTGTACGGTTCGCCGCTCGCGCAGCTCCCACCCACTGAAGCACAGCGCGAGGACGAGCAGAGTGCCCCAACGGAGGATGGCGGCGCCCCCGTTCGGAGCGCCCGGTGCGGGGAACGGGGCGGACCGGTCCGGCAGAAGGAGCGCCGTCACGAGCAGCAGGATCAGTACCGGGGCCGCCAGCACGCTGCCCGATCCGGCCGCCGAGTGCCGCAGCCCCAGCAGGGCCAGGGACAGGGTGAGCGAGGCAAGCGCGGCGCCCTCCATTGCCAGGGCGCCTACGGGGAATGCCTCCCGTGCCCCGGCGGCCACCCCGAGCCGGGCAAGGACTGCCGAGGCACCCCAGAAGAGGCCGAAGGCCAGCAGTCCCAGGGCCATCCGCAGTCCCCTGCGCAGCGCCTGCGTCACCGGGAGCACCACGGTCGTACGGGCGGCGGGGTCGTCGAGCAGGAAGGCGAGTCCGAGGGCGCCGAGCGCGGTGGCGATCCGCAGCAGCAGCGCTGCCGAGACCGGTTCGACGTGGGTGGAGAACGCGACGGGGCCGCCCGCGACAACCAGCCCTGCCGTTGCGGCCACCAGCAGCGGGCGGGTGCGGGCCGCACGCAGGTCGGGCCGCAGAAGGGCGCGGAGCACCGCGCCGGGAGGGGCGATGCTCATGCGGCGCATACCCCCTCGTCGTCCCTGGTCGCAGGAGGGGGCACCCGGACGCCGAGGAGTGCGGCCGCCCGGTCGGTGGTGGTGTCCGGTGCCGTGAGTTCGGCCCAAAACTTCTTCACCCTGGCCCCGGTCTCGGTGGCACTCCGCTTCAACAGCGCGTCCACGACGTCCTGTTCGCGCCGGTTGAAGCCGAGGCCGGGGGCCGCGTCGTCGAAGCTGTTGAGCGTGATGCCGCCCCAGGACCGCCCGGACAGGGAGTCGTAGGCGTCCCGGGTATCGGCGGTCGACCGGACCGCGAGCCAGAGCGTGAGCACTCCTCGGGACCGGCAGACCACGCCGTGCTCGAGGACGGGTGAGGATCCCCCGACCACCGCCCGGTGAGCGAGGCTCCCGGCGAAGGCGAGCATCCGGTCGCCCGCCACGTCGCTGTGCGTGCCCCAGTCGGTGCCGACCAGCAGGGCGCCCGGCGTCCCGGCCGCACGGTCGTCGGCCGCCCAGCTCTCCAGGGGCAATGGGGATACAAGACCACTGACGGACGTGGCCGGAACGATGTGCTGACGTACGACGTACCGTCTCTCCCGCGCACCCTGCGGCGCCCATCGCAGTACCCCTTCGGCAACCTGCGCCCACTGCTCGGAGCGGTCCGCGAACTCGGGGAACGCGCAGTAGTCGACGGGCCCGCGCGTGCCGCACACCTGCTGCGGTGACGGGGCTCGCTCGGCCACCGCACGGGCCCGCGACACCTCGTCCGGGACACCGAGCAGTTGCACGGATCCCGCAAGGACCGCGAGGGTCAGCGCGAGGCCGGTCGCTGCTGTGAGGCCGGTGGTGGCGCGGCGGCCGGAACGCAGCAGGGCCACCGCCACCACCAGGGCCAGCAGCGCGGCCAGATAGAGCAGATGCCAGCCCGCCGGACGGTGCATGAGGGAGCTGGGCAGCGGCGCCCGGTTCTCGTCCTCCACGGCGACGAGGCCCCACCACCGCCAGTCGGAACGCGATTGGAGGGCGCCGACCACTGTCGCGATGCCGAGCCCTGCCAGCGTGAGCGGGCCGGCGGCCACGGACCGCACGAGGCGGGCGGCGAGGACGCCGATCGCACCGGCCAGCAGGACGACGAGCGGCCCGGTGGCGAGTTCGGCCCCCCAGGGGCTGCCGACCGCCGCCTCCTGAACGGCCGCGTAACCGATACGGGCCCCCACGAGGACCGCCGACAGGGCGGTGAGCGGCAGCAGGGAGAGCAGTTGGGCGCAAGTGCGCCGCCAGGGCTGGAGCACCAGGAAGTCGAACATCGCGTCGGTGCCGTGCCGGTGGGGGCGCAGTGCGGCGAGGTTGGCCGCGAGGAGCGTTCCCGCCGCGAGGATCAGGAGCGGCAGTTGGGTGTAGCGGTCCTCGTCCTGCAGCACGGGATAGCGGTCGTTCCCCGAGTACGCGCTGTACGCCCACTGTGACGCGTACAGTACGAACGCGACGAGTACGGCGGGGTGCCGCAGCAGCCGCACCGCTTCCGTCCGGGCCAGAGCACGCGTGGCGGACCATGAGGCGGACTGCGCGCCGGATCGCGCGCCGAAGTCCGTACGGCCGCCGGGTTGTTCGGGGACCTCGGTAGTCGTCGTGGCAGTCATGCCGAGGCCTCCTGCCCCGCCGGTCGGGCCGTGGCGTCGAGGAGCAGCAGATAGCCGTCCTCCAGCGCCGGGGCCACCGTCTCGGCACCCGGCGGGGGGCTGCCGATGTTGCGGAACGTCCCCGCACCCGTGCGCCAGCCCGCGAGTGCGCGAGGGTCGCGTTCGGCGCTGCTCCACACCCGGCCCTCGGCGACGGCGCTCAGCCCCGCCGGGTCGCCGTCGAACTTCACGGCGCCGTGGTCGAGCACCACGACACGGTGGCAGAGCGCGGAGACGTCCTCCGTCTGGTGGGTGGAGAGCAGGACCGTACGACCCTCGCCTACTTCGGCGATCAACTCACGGAATCTCAGGCGTTGTTCGGGGTCGAGTCCGACGGTCGGCTCGTCGAGGACGAGGAGCTCGGGCGCGCCCGCGAGTGCGGCGGCCAGCGCCACCCGCTGCCGCATCCCGCCGGAGAGGGCTTTCATCCGCCGGCCCCTGTGCTCGCTCATCCCCACGGCGTCGAGCACCCGGCGGACCTCGTCGTGTCTGTGTGCCCGGTGGGTCATCTCCTTGAGGATCGCCACGTAGTCCACGAACTCGAAGGCGGTGAAGTGCGGATGGAAGCCGGGGTCCTGCGGCAGGAATCCGAGCCGCCGCCGGATCTCGGTCCGCTCGCGGGGGTCGCGGGGGTCGCGGCCGAGCACGCTGATCTCCCCGGTGTCGGGGACGAGTGCGGTGGCCATGGCGCGCAGCAGGGTGGTCTTGCCCGCGCCGTTGGGCCCGAGCAGGCCGGTGACTCCGGCACACAGCGAGAGGGTCACCGAGTCGAGCGCGGTACGGCGGCGATATCGCACACTCACCTCCCGTACCTCCACGGTGTATTCGTTCGTCATCGGGCAGTCCTCCAACGGTGGGCGGGCCGGTCGAATGCGGTACGGGAGACCAGGACGGCCGCCGCGGCGGCGGCGAGCACGGCGGCCGAGGCGAGCTGCCCCTGGGCGGTGAAAACGGCGTGCGAGTCGCGGGTGACGGCCAGGAGGGCCAGCCAGCCCGCCCCGGCCACTCCCGCCGCGGTCGTGGATTCCATCCGGGCGGCGAGCGCGAGGCTCACCGCGGTGAGCGCACATCCCGGCAGCAGCCAGCCGAGGGTCACGAACGCGGGTCCGGGCAGCACCATGCTCATGGCGGCGGTGAGTGCGAAGCAGGTGGCGAGCACCACCGCGGTTCGCAGCAGCACGAGCCGGAAGGCCCGCACGGGGGTCACCAGCCCCATCTCGTGCGCGGGATCCCAGCGCCTCCCGTACGAGATGGCCACACCGGCGACCGGCAGCAGCGGGGCGAGGCCGAGGAAGGCCAGGGGGGTGCCGGACGGTTCCGCGAGCCGTGCGACCAGGGCGGCCAGCAGCAGTGTCAGGGCCGCCCCGCCGACCCAGGACGCGCGCAGCGCCGGGGTCGCGGCCAGCAGCCTGGCCAGGTGGTCCGGCACCCCGGTCCGCAGCAGCAGCCGCTCCCCGGGGCCCGGCACGGGTTCGTCGATCGCCGTGTCGAGCCGCTCCCAGCCTCGGTCCACGACGTCCGGGCCAAGGTGGTCGGCGAGCCTCGCGCGGCAGAGCCGACAGCCGTCGAGATGCGGCTCGACGGTGCGCAGGGCGGCAGTTGCCGCACCGCCGCGTGCGTAGCTGTGGAGCAGGCGGTCGGGCGGGTGCGGTGCGGAGCTCCGGTACGTCGTCATCGTCGCCTCCTCGCGCGCCCGGGCACCGAGCCCGGACCTGGTTCAGGTTCGGGTCCTGGTTTCAGGCCCCCGAGTTCTCGCTTCAGCAACGTGCGGGCGCGCATGGCGCGGGTTTTCACCGTGCCGGGCGGCAGTTCCAGCAGGCTCGCCGTCTGCCGTACGGTCAGGCCGTCGACGACCAGGGTCTGCATGACCTGCCGCAGTTCGGCCGGCAGCCGGGCCAGCGCGTCGGCCAGATCACCGTGTTCGGCACTGTCGAGCACCCGCTCCTCGGCGGACTGCTCGATGCGCGGGCGCACCCGTCGCAGCGCCTGCCACAGCCTTGCGCGGGCACCGCCCGCACGGGCCTGATCCACGAGCCGCCGGGAGGCGACGCGCCAAAGCCAGCCCGCCATGTCGTCGATCCGCGGCGGCGGCCGGCCGGGCGAGGAGCAGCTGCGCCAGAGGCCCAGGAACGTCTCCTGGACGATGTCGTCGAGCAGCGCTTCGTCGGCACAGCGATGGCGCAGTCTGGCGGTGAGCCAGGGGGCGTAGTGACGGTAGAGCAGCTCGAAGGCGGCGCGGTCCCCGTCGGCGACCGCCGCCACGAGGTCCGCTTCGGTGTCCGCGTCGAGCGGCTCTCTGTTCACACCCCTTCGTCGTCCGGGGCGGGCCGACCGGTTCACCATCGAGTTGTGACGCGCGCCACACGACTCAAGGGGACGCCTTGACGCCCGCCCGACTGTCAGACCACTCCGGCATGCTGCACCGCATGGACACGACGGACTTCTGGAATCTGATCGATGACGCCCGCGCACAGGTCACCGACCCGGCGGACGCCGAGGCCGTCGTCGAACGGGCCTCCGCGCTGCTGGCCGCCCGGCCCCTGCACGAGATCGTCGCCGCGCAGCAACTGCTCTGGGATCTGATGGCCGCCTCCTACCGGGCGCCGCTCTGGGCTGCGGCGTACACGATCAACGGAGGCTGTTCCGACGACGGTTTCGACTACTTCCGGGGCTGGCTGATCGCGCAGGGGCGGGAGGTGTTCGAGCGGGTCGTTGCCGATCCGGACACGCTGGCCGAGCTGCCGGAGATCAGGGCCGCGGCGCCCGAGGGCCTGGAGATGGAGTGCGAGCGGACGCTCGGGATCGCCTGGGACGCGCATCGGGCGGCGACGGGCGAGGACCTGCCCGACGGCTCGTTCACGATCGAATACCCCGCCCTGGACCCGGAGTGGAATGTCGACTTCGACGACGCGGAGCGGGTGGCGCTGCGGCTGCCGAAGCTGGACGCGTTGTACGCGTGAGGCGGGGGTGCGGGCCCCGGCGGCCCATAACTCGCGGGGCCCGCACTCGTTGCGCCGGAAGCACTTCCCCGCAGATGCGGGGATGACCCGATCGGACCCTGAGTCCGCGTCCGGTTGATCTACTGCTCCCCGACGACGCGGGGATACTCGGCTCCCCGCCCGCGCGGGATCACTCGAAGTTGGGCCCAGCAGTCCGGGTCCGCTTGATCTCGTAGAAGCCGGGGATCGACGCCACCATCAGCGTGCCGTCCCACAGCTTCGCCGCCTCCTCGCCCTTCGGGGCGGGGGTGACGACCGGGCCGAAGAAGGCGATCTGCTCGCCGTCGGAGCCGGGCACGGCGATGACCGGGGTGCCGACGTCCTGGCCGACCTTGTCGATGCCCTCCTTGTGGGAGGCGCGCAGCTCGGCGTCGTACACGTCCGAGTCCGCGAAGTCCGCCAGCTCGGCCGGCAGGCCGACGTCCTGGAGCGCGCCCACGATCGCCTCGCGGGTGGGGTCCTCGCCCTGGTTGTGGAAGCGGGTGCCGAGCGCGGTGTAGAGCGGGCCGACGATGTCGTCGCCGTGCTTCTGCTGGGCGGCGATGACGACGCGGACCGGGCCCCACGCCTTCGTCTCCAGCAGGTCGCGGTACTCCTCCGGCAGCTCGTCGAGCTTGTCCTCGTTGAGGACGGCAAGGCTCATCACGTGCCAGCGGACCTCGACGTCGCGGACCTTCTCCACCTCCAGCATCCAGCGGGAGGTCATCCAGGCCCAGGGGCAGAGCGGGTCGAACCAGAAATCGGCGGGGGTCCTGCCGTTCACCGGGCTGTTCTCAGACATGTCTCTCCTCAAGAGGCAATCGCACCTGTGCGCGAGAACACCGCAGAACGTCCCCGTCATTCCCGGCCACCGGGGCCGGAACGCGCGTGGGAGGATCAGAGCATTCGAACGTGACACAAAGGAGTGCACCTGTGCCCGGTCAGAACCTGTCCCGCGACGAGGCCCACGAGCGGGCCGAACTGCTGACCGTCGACGGATACGACGTCGTGCTCGACGTGCGTTCCGCGATCGACGAGCCCGGCGGCAACGCCGGGGACGGCGGCGGGGAGCAGCCGGCCGATCCGCGGACCTTCCGCTCGGTGACCACGATCCGGTTCCGCTCCGCGCGGGCGGGGGCGTCGACCTTCGCCGACCTGCTGGCGCCGAGCGTGACGTCGGTGACACTGAACGGGCAGGCACTCGACCCCGCCGTCGTCTTCGACGGAACGCGGGTGGCGCTGAACGATCTGCCGGAGGGCGAGAACGTCCTGGTGGTCGACGCGCAGTGCGCGTACAGCCGGACCGGCGAAGGCATGCACCGGTTCGTCGACCCGGAGGACGGCGAGGTCTACCTCTACACGCAGTACGAGCCGGCCGACGCGCGGCGGGTCTTCGCGAACTTCGAGCAGCCCGACCTGAAGGCACCTTTCCGCTTCGAGGTGACGGCGCCCGAGGCCTGGACGGTCTGGAGCAACGGGTCGGAGGAGTCCCGGGACGGCGGGGTCTGGCGGTTCGCCGAGACGAAGCCGATCTCCACGTACATCACAGCGGTCGTCGCCGGCCCGTACCACTATGTGACGGACTCCTACAGCCGTACGTTCGACGACGGCACGACGCTGGACATCCCGCTCGGCGCCCTCTGCCGCAAGGGGCTCGCCCGGCACTTCGACGCGGACGACATCTTCCTCGTCACCAAGCAGGGCCTGGACTTCTTCCATGACAACTTCGACTACCCGTACCCGTTCGGCAAGTACGACCAGGCGTTCGTGCCCGAGTACAACCTCGGCGCGATGGAGAACCCGGGCTGTGTCACGTTCCGCGAGGAGTACATCTTCCGCGGCAAGGTGACACAGGCGGCCTACGAGAGCCGGGCCAATGTCATCCTGCACGAGATGGCGCACATGTGGTTCGGCGACCTCGTCACCATGCAGTGGTGGGACGACCTGTGGCTGAAGGAGTCGTTCGCCGACTTCATGGGCGCGTTCTCCATGGTGGAGTCGACCCGCTTCAAGAACGGCTGGATCACCTTCGCCAACAACCGCAAGTCGTGGGCGTACCGGGCCGACCAGCTGCCGTCCACGCACCCGATCACGGCCGACATCCGTGACCTGGAGGACGCCAAACTGAACTTCGACGGCATCACCTACGCCAAGGGCGCCTCCGTGCTGAAGCAGCTGGTGGCGTACGTGGGGCGGGACGCGTTCCTGGAGGGCGCCCGGCGCTACTTCAAGAAGCACGCGTACGGGAACACGCAGCTGGGCGACCTGCTGTCGGTGCTGGCCGAGACGTCCGGGCGGGACATGGTCACCTGGTCGCGGTCGTGGCTGCAGACGGCGGGCGTGAACTCGCTGACGCCGGTGGTGACGTACGACGCGGCGGACCGGATCACGGAGCTGGCCGTGCTCCAGGAGGCGGTCGAGTCGCACCCGGAGCTGCGGCCGCACCGGGTCGCGGTCGGCCTGTACCGGCGCAGGTCGAACGGCGACCTGGTACGGTACGCGCGCGCCGAGGTGGACGTGGCGGGGGCGCGCACGGTGGTCGGGGCGCTGGCCGGGGCCGAGCGGCCCGAGCTGATCCTCGTCAACGACGACGACCTCACGTACTGCAAGGTCCGCTTCGACGAGGCGTCCCTCGACACGCTGCGCGCGCACCTCGGTGACATCACCGACCCGCTGGCGCGGGCGCTGTGCTGGTCCGCGCTGTGGAACCTGACGCGGGACGGGCTGATGCCGGCCCGCGACTTCATCTCGCTCGTGCTGGACTTCTCCGGCCAGGAGTCCGACATCGGCGTCCTGCAGATGCTGCACGCCTGGACCCGGACCGCGCTCGTCCACTATGCCGCTCCCGGGTGGCGCGAGGAGGGCGGCCGGGCGCTGGCCGAAGGCGCGCTGCGGGAGCTGCGGATCGCCGCGCCGGGGAGCGAGCACCAGCTGGCGTGGGCGCGGTTCTTCGCGGCGGTCGCGGACTCGGACGCGGACTTCCAGCTGCTGTCCTCGCTGCTGGGGGCGTCCGCGCGGATCGACGGGCTTGAGGTCGACCAGGAGCTGCGGTGGGCGTTCCTGTCCCCGCTGGCTGCGCACGGGGTCGCCGACGAGTCGGTGATCAATGCCGAACTGGCCCGGGACGACACGGCGTCCGGCAAGCGGCACCAGGTGCGGTGCCTGGCCTCCCGGCCGTCGGCGGCGGTCAAGGCACAGGCGTGGGCGGCGGTGGTGGAGTCGGACGCGCTGTCCAACGCGCTGGTGGAGGCGACGATCGCAGGGTTCGAGCAGCCGTCGCAGCGGGAGTTGCTGGCGCCCTACGCGGCTCGGTACTTCGAGGCGATCGAGCGGGTGTGGGCCGAGCGGTCGATCCAGATCGGGATGTCTGTGGTGAAGGGGCTGTTCCCGGCACTGCAGGACGACGAGCCGACGCTGGCGGCCACGGATGCGTGGCTGGAGGCGCATGCGGGCGCGGCGCCCGCGCTGCGGCGGCTGGTGCTGGAGGCCCGGGACGATCTGGCTCGGGCGTTGCGGGCGCAGGCGTGTGACGCGGGGGCCGGCGGCCGGTTCTGAGCGTGCGCGGCGCCGGACGGAGGCGGGGACGGGGACGGGGACGTCAGGGGCGGGATCGTGCCTTTTCGGTTGTCGAACTCCCGTCCTTTAGGGCGGGCTTGTCCTGAATCGTCGACGGGCGTGTAACAGGAGGTATGCCGCACGACGGCGTGCGGCATACCCCGGAACATGACCCAGAACACCCCGCTCTCCTCCCGCCCCATCCGCCTCTCCGCCCATGTAGAGCAACGCGTGCTCTCCGTCGATGAGTTGAAGGCTCACGGGGTATCCCCCGCCCGCGCCGCCGCGCAGTGCCGGGACGGCGGCCCGTGGCAGCAGCCACTGCCCGGTGTATATGTGCTGCACCCGGGGCCGCCCACCGGTGAGGAGCGGCTGCGGTCCGCCCTGCTGTACGCCGGACGGCGGCGCGGCGCGACGGAGACCGGGTACGGCGAAGGCATGGTCACCGGGCTGGCCGCGCTCGCCCTGTACGGGTTCTCCGCCGCGCCGCCGCTGGGCTCGCTCGACCGGATCGACGTTCTGGTGCCCCGTACCCGGCGGCTGCGGTCCGCCCGGTACGCGCACGTGGTGCGGACGGCCGAGCTGCCCAGCCCGGTCCGGCTCGCCGGGCTGCCGGTGGCCCCCGTGGCGCGGGCGCTCGCGGACGCGGTCGCCGGGATCGGGGACGCCTCCGCCGCGCACCGGCTGCTCACCGAGGCGGTCCGCGGCGGGCTTTGCGAGCCGGCCGCGGTGGTACGGGAGTTGAGCCGCGCCAAGCTCCTGGGGCGGGCCTATGTCGTGCACGCCGTGGACTCGTTGATCGCCGAGGGGCGGGCGCCGGCGGAGTGCCGGTTGTACGAGATGGTGCGGACGTACGACCTGCCGGAGCCGTTGTGGAATGTGGACCTCCGACTGCCGGGCGGGCCGCATCTGGGCGGGGTGGACGCCTACTGGCCGGACGAGGCGGTCGCCGTCGAGCTCGACACCGGGGCGCCCCGGCACAGCGCGCTCGACGACGACCGGTGTCAGGCCGAGCACGACGCCCAGTGGTCCGCGTACGCCGCCGAGCGGGAGCATCTGGAAGGGCTCGGCGTCACCGTCGTCCGCCTCACGCCGAAGAGGCTCCAGGAAGCACCGGAGCAGCAGGCGGCCGTGGTGCGTACCGCGCTGATGGCGGCCACCGACCGTGACCCCGCAGCGTATGTGGTCATCCTGCCCCGGTGATACGGGAGTTATCACCGGGTTCATCCCTCATGGCGCATCAGCCCCATTGGCGGAAGTACGCCACGGCGGCAACTCGGACACGCCAACCCTCCACAAACCCCTGCCCTTTGCGCAAGGCTGAGCGGTCATCCGGTACCGAATTCCGGACTTTCTCTTTCACATACAGGGATGCTGATGACCTCCGAATCCCCCAGTTCCATACCCGGGGCGAGACGCGTGGCCCGAGTCGCGGCCGCTGCCGGTCTGGTGGCCGCACTGGCCGCCTCCGGTGCCGCCCCGGTCTTCGCCGCCGACGACCCGGCCACCGCCCCCGTAAAGGCAGCCGCCGACAGCGACAAGCTCGGTGCGACCGATGCCGATGTTCTGACCAAGGCGCAGGCCAAGGGCGAGAAGAACGTCACCATGATGGTCGCCACCGCGCCCGGTGCGACCGAGCAGGTCACCAAGCAGCTGGACGCCGTCAAGGGGTCCGTGGTGGAACGTACGTACGACAAGCTCGGCTACGTCCGCGCGACCGTACCGACCGCAACCGCCGAGGCGACCATCAAGGCGGCCTCGAAGCTGACGTCCGTCCACGGCATCGATCTCAAGCAGGAGATCATGCTCGACGACCCGACGCCCTCGGGCGACCGGGCCGCCGGGGCGAGGACGACGTCCACGGGCACCTACCCGGCGCCCAGCAGCAAAACGCCGGCGAAGAACCCGTACAACCCGTCCTTCGAGACGGGTGCGGTCGACTTCGTGAAGCAGCACCCGAAGGCCGACGGCCGCGGCGTGACCATCGGCATCCTGGACTCGGGTGTCGACCTCGGTCACCCGGCGCTCCAGAAGACCAGCACCGGCGAGCGCAAGATCGTCGACTGGGTGACGGCCACCGACCCGGTCAGAGACAAAGACCGCACCTGGCTGCGGATGACGGACGCCGTGTCCGGCCCGGCGTTCACCTACGGGGGCCGTACGTACTCGGCGCCCGAGGGCTCGTACAAGATCAAGGTGTTCGAGGAGTCCGCCACCCTTGGCGGCGACATGGCGGGCGACCTCAACCGTGACGGTGACACCACCGACACCTGGGCCGTGCTCTACGACCCGGTCACCGGCACCACCCGCGTCGACCTGAACAACGACGCCGACTTCTCGAACGACACCGTCCTGAAGCCGTACAAGGAGAAGCACCAGGTCTCCTACTTCGGCACGGACGACCCGCGGACCGATGTCGTCGAGCGCATCCCGTTCGTCGTCGAGACCCGCAAGAACGTGGTCTACGACGCGGCCGGCAACACGTCCGACTACGTCAACATCGGTGTCATCGAGAGCGAGCACGGCACCCACGTCGCCGGCATCACCTCCGCCAACGGGCTGTTCGGCGGCAAGATGAACGGCGCCGCGCCCGGCGCGAAGATCGTCTCCTCGCGCGCCTGCACCTGGACCGGCGGCTGCACCAACATCGCGCTCACCGAGGGCATGATCGACCTCGTCGTGAACCGCGGTGTCGATGTCGTCAACATGTCGATCGGTGGCCTGCCGCCGCTCAACGACGGCAACAACGCCCGCGCGCTGCTGTACAAGCGGCTCATCGACACCTACGGCGTCCAGCTGGTCATCTCGGCCGGCAACGACGGCCCGGGTGTGAACACCATCGGTGACCCCGGCCTCGCCGACCACGTCATCTCCGTCGGCGCATCCATCTCCAAGGAGACCTGGGCCGCCAACTACGGCTCCCGTGTCACCAAGGCGTACGACATGCTGCCGTTCTCGTCCCGTGGTCCGCGTGAGGACGGCGGCTTCGCGCCGATCCTGACCGCGCCCGGCGCCTCCATCAACTCCACCCAGACCTGGCTGCCCGGTGGCCCGGTCAAGGAGTCGGGCTACTCGCTCCCGGCCGGATACTCCATGCTGCAGGGCACCTCGATGGCCTCGCCGCAGGCCGCCGGTGCGACCGCGCTGCTGCTGTCCGCCGCGAAGCAGAAGCACATCGAGCTGCCCCCGGCCGATCTGCGCACCGCGCTGACCAGCAGCGCCACGCACATCGAGGGAGTGCCCGCGCACGCCCAGGGTGCCGGCCTGATCAACATCGTCGGTGCCTGGAAGCAGATCGAGAAGCAGGGCGCCCCGGCGCACGAGTACTCCGTGAAGGCCCCGGTCGACACGGCGATCGACTTCGCGCTGAAGACCCCCGGCTTCGGTACCGGCCTGTACGACCGCGAAGGCGGCCTGAAGGCCGGCCAGAAGAAGTCGTACGACGTCACGGTCACCCGCACCACGGGTCCGGACAAGGCCGTCGCGCACCAGCTGTCCTGGAAGAACAACGACGGCACCTTCGCGCTCACCGGCAGCAGCACCGTCTCGCTGCCGCTGGGCAAGCCGGTGACCGTCAACGTCCAGGCGAAGCCGGGCAGCGCGGGCGTGCACAGCGCGATCCTGCAGGTCGATGACGCGAAGACCTCCGGTGTGGACCAGCAGATCCTCGCCACGGTGGTCGTCGCCAAGGACCTGGTGAAGCCCGCCTACGCGTTCACGGCGTCCGGCTCGGTGCAGCGCAACGGCACCACGTCGTACTTCGTGAACGTGCCGGAGGGCGCCAAGACCCTTGAGGTCGCGATGAGCGCCCTGCGCTCGGGCAGCCAGACCCGGTTCATCTCCATCCACCCGTACGGGGTGCAGATGGAGAACAGCGGAACGCCGTTCTGCTACCCGAACTACGAGAACCCGAACAACACCTGCCGCCCCGACGTGCGCTCGTACGCCGACCCGCAGGCCGGTGTCTGGGAGATCGAGGTCGAGGCACGGCGTACGTCGCCGCTGCTGGACAACCCGTTCAAGCTCGATGTCTCCCTGCTCGGCGCGTCCTTCGACCCGGCCGTGCAGACGCTGCCCGAGGCGAAGATCGGCACGCCGACCGCGGTGAACTGGACCGTCACCAACGGTGCGGGCGACCTGGAGGGCAAGCTCAAGGGCGGCTCGCTGGGCTCGGCCAAGGTCGACACCCCGTCGATCAAGACGAAGGACGAGCAGGTGACCACGGTCACCATCGGTGCGGGCGTCGAGAAGCTGGACGTCGCCATCGGCGGCACCTCGGACGCCAACGCCGACCTGGACCTGTATGTCCTCGGCGCGGACGGCAAGGAGCTCGGCTCCTCCACGACCGCGGGCTCGGAAGAGGCGGTCAGCCTGGCGAATCCCGCCGCGGGTACGTACACGATCGTCGTCGACGGCTACTCGGTCCCGGCCGGGACCACCACGTACAACTACCGCGACGTGTACTACACACCGTCGCTCGGCACGCTCAAGGTCGACGAGTCGAAGGCCGTCAACCTGGCCAGCGGCGCTTCGACGACGGTCGGCGCCGACGTCGTGGTCGCCGGTGCGGCTCCCGAGGGACGTCAGTTCTTCGGCGAGGTCCAGCTGGTGAACAGCCGCGGCACCGCGGCGGGCACCGGCAGCGTCGTGATCGAGAAGGTCACACCGTAGCGGTTGCTGTGCAGTGATACCGAGAGGGGGCGGGCGCCCGCAGGGACGCCCGCCCTTTCCCGTTCCCGGCCGTTCCCTCCGGGATGCCCAGCTCCGCCGCGACTTGCGGAACGGACAGATCCGCGTAGACCGCAGCACCAGTGCCTGCCGCTGCAGGGCGGGCAGCGCGTCCCGCCCCTCGGCGACCGCCGGCGCGAGCAGCCGGTCCTCCTGGCCGCCGCCGGACCGAGGGGGTCCGGCGGCGCGCCCGCGGCTCTCCTTCTCCGCAAGGACTGCCTCCCCCGGAGCGTGTTTCCCCTCTGCCGCCGGGGCGCCGCGAACGTTCGATCCGCGCCCGCTGTCCGTCTGCCGGACAATGGATTGGACAAGGAAGCCGTGGACAAACGCATCATGGAACGGCAACCGCGCCAGTTCGTACGTTTGAAGGAGTCCCTGTGAAGGTCGGAATCGTCGGCGCCACCGGTCAGGTCGGCACAGTCATGCGCAGGATCCTGGCCGAGCGGAAGTTCCCGACCGACGAGCTGCGGCTCTTCGCCTCCGCGCGCTCCGCAGGTTCCACGATCGAGTGGGAAGGCCAGGAGATCACCGTCGAGGACGCCTCCACCGCGGACTACACGGGTCTGGACATCGTGCTGTTCTCGGCCGGTGGCGCGACGTCCAAGGCGCTCGCCGAGAAGGTCGCCTCCCAGGGCGCCGTCGTGATCGACAACTCCTCCGCATGGCGCAAGGACCCCGAGGTCCCGCTCGTCGTCTCCGAGGTCAACGCGCACGCGATCAAGAACCGCCCCAAGGGCATCATCGCGAATCCGAACTGCACCACGATGGCCGCGATGCCCGTGCTGCGCCCGCTGCACGACGAGGCCGGTCTCGACGCGCTGGTCGTCGCCAGCTACCAGGCGGTCTCCGGCTCCGGTGTGGCCGGGGTCGCCGAGCTGCACGGGCAGGCGTCCAAGGTGATCGCCGACGCCGACAAGCTCACCCATGACGGCAACGCCGTCGAGTTCCCCGCGCCGGCCATCTACAAGCGGCCGATCGCCTTCAACGTGCTGCCGCTGGCCGGCGCGATCGTCGACGACGGCTCGTTCGAGACCGACGAGGAGCAGAAGCTCCGCAACGAGTCCCGCAAGATCCTGGAGATCCCGGACCTCAAGGTGTCCGGCACCTGCGTCCGGGTCCCGGTCTTCTCCGGCCACTCCCTCCAGATCAACGCCCGCTTCGCCCGCCCGATCAGCGTCGAGCGCGCCTACGAGCTGCTGAAGGACGCCGAGGGCGTCGAGCTCTCGGAGATCCCGACCCCGCTCCAGGCGGCCGGCCAGGACGTGTCGTACGTGGGCCGCATCCGGACCGACGAGACCGTGGAGAACGGGCTGGCGCTCTTCGTCTCCGGCGACAACCTGCGCAAGGGCGCGGCGCTGAACGCGGTGCAGATCGCGGAGCTCGTCGCGGCGGAGCTGAACGGCTGACGCGTCGCACGGACAAAGGTTTCGGCGGACACCCGGCAGGGTGTCCGCCGAAACCTTTGTCCGTCCCCTCTCTCCCTCCGCCGTCAGCCCTGCGGCCTGCGGACCTCGAAGTGGAAGCAGCCGTACTCGACGGCCCTGACGTGCACCAGCGCCACCTCCGGGTCAACAAACGCCTCCGCGAACGCCTCGTCGAAGCCGCGCGACGGGTCGGCGGGGATCTCCAGCAGACGGCCGCCGACGATGTGGCCGTCCGCGTTGTAGCGGCGGACCGTGCGCAGCGCGCCGACCCGGGCGAACGGATAGCGGTCCCCGTCCGCCGCCGGGCCCTCGCACTCCTCGGCGTGGATGTAGACGGGGCCCTGCTCGTCGTACGCCCCGGGCCTGGCCCAGGTCGCGGCCGCCCAGCGGCGCAGCGGCGCGTACGAGACGAGGGCGATCCGCTCCCCCGGCTCGACGCCCCGCAGACAACAGCGCAGTGGGCTGCCGCCTTCCCGCTCGATGTACGGGACGCAGGGACGGCCCGCGTCGTCGGTGTCGCGGAGCTCCTTGAGGACAGCAGGTTCGATGGGACGTGCCTCGTAGCCGGTCATGGTTCGAGCGTCGCGCGTGGCACCGCCGCGGTCCGGCGGAAAACGGACATAGCGTTGCGTGCGCTCCGCGTGGAAGGATGGCCGGGAAACATCACATATCAAGGAGATGACCGGGTGCCTGGCACGAATCTGACCCGCGAAGAGGCACAGGAGCGGGCGCGCCTGCTGACCGTGGACGCGTACGAGATCGATCTCGACCTCTCCGGCGCACAGGAGGGCGGCACCTACCGGTCCGTCACCACCGTGCGCTTCGACTCCGCCGAAGCCGGTGCGGAGACCTTCATCGACCTGGTCGCCCCGGCCGTGCACGAGGTCGAGCTGAACGGCAAGGCCCTGGACGTGGCGGCCGTCTTCCGCGACTCGCGGATCGCACTGCCGCACCTGCACGCGGGCTCCAACGAGCTGCGGGTCGTCGCGGACTGCGCGTACACCAACACCGGCGAGGGCCTGCACCGGTTCGTCGACCCGGTCGACCAGCAGGCGTACCTGTACACGCAGTTCGAGGTGCCGGACGCCCGCCGGGTGTTCGCGAGCTTCGAGCAGCCCGACCTGAAGGCGACCTTCCAGTTCACCGTGAAGGCGCCGTCGGGCTGGACAGTCATTTCGAACTCCCCCACCCCGGAGCCCAAGGACGACGTCTGGGTCTTCGAGCCGACGCCGCGCATCTCGACGTACATCACGGCCCTGATCGCCGGCCCGTACCACGCGGTGCACAGCAGCTACGAGAAGGACGGCCAGTCCGTTCCGCTCGGCATCTACTGCCGTCCCTCGCTCGCCGAGTTCCTCGACGCGGACGCGATCTTCGACGTCACGCGGCAGGGCTTCGACTGGTTCCAGGAGAAGTTCGACTACGCGTACCCGTTCGCCAAGTACGACCAGCTGTTCGTCCCGGAGTTCAACGCGGGCGCGATGGAGAACGCGGGCGCGGTCACCATCCGCGACCAGTACGTGTTCCGTTCGAAGGTGACGGATGCGGCCTACGAGACGCGGGCCGAGACGATCCTGCACGAGCTGGCCCACATGTGGTTCGGCGACCTCGTCACCATGGAGTGGTGGAACGACCTGTGGCTGAACGAGTCGTTCGCCACGTACACGTCGATCGCCTGCCAGGCATACGCGGAGGGCTCGAAGTGGCCGCACTCCTGGACCACGTTCGCCAACTCCATGAAGACGTGGGCGTACCGCCAGGACCAGCTTCCCTCCACGCACCCGATCATGGCGGACATCCGTGACCTGGACGACGTCCTGGTCAACTTCGACGGCATCACGTACGCCAAGGGCGCCTCGGTCCTGAAGCAGCTCGTGGCGTACGTCGGCATGGACGAGTTCTTCAGCGGCGTCCAGGCGTACTTCAAGGCGCACGCGTTCGGCAACACCCGCCTGTCCGACCTGCTGGGCGCGCTGGAGAAGACCTCCGGCCGCGACCTGAAGACCTGGTCGAAGGCGTGGCTGGAGACGGCGGGCATCAACATCCTGCGCCCGGAGGTCACCACCGACGAGAACGGTCACGTCACGTCGTTCACCGTCCTTCAGGAGGCCCCGGCACTGCCCGCCGGCGCCAAGGGCGAGCCGACGCTGCGCCCGCACCGGATCGCGATCGGCTGCTACGACCTCGACGGGGCCGGAAAGCTGGTCCGTACGAACCGGATCGAGCTGGACGTCGACGGTGAGCGCACCACCGTCCCGTTCCCGGCGAACAGCGCCCGTCCGGCAGTCATCCTCCTCAACGACGACGACCTGTCGTACGCGAAGGTCCGCCTCGACGAGGAGTCCCTGCGGGTCGTCACCGAGCACCTCGGCGACTTCACCGAGTCGCTGCCGCGCGCCCTGTGCTGGGCCTCCGCCTGGGACATGACCCGTGACGGCGAACTGGCCACGCGCGACTACCTTTCGCTCGTCCTGTCCGGCATCGGCAAGGAGTCGGACATCGGCGTCGTCCAGTCGCTGCACCGCCAGGTGAAGCTGGCCCTGGACCTGTACGCGGCACCGGAGTCCCGCGAGGCGGCACTGGCGCACTGGACGGAGGCGACGCTCGCCCACCTGCGCGCCGCGGAGCCCAGCAGCGACCACCAGCTGGCCTGGGCCCGCGCACTCGCGGCAACGGCCCGCAACCCGCACCAGCTCGACCTGCTCCAGGCGCTGCTCAACGGCACGGAGACGATCGAGGGCCTGGCCGTCGACACCGAGCTGCGCTGGGCGTTCGTCGAGCGACTTGCCGCGGTCGGCCTGCTGGACGAGGACGAGATCGCCGCCGAGTACGAGCGCGACAGGACGGCCGCCGGCGAACGCCACGCGGCGACCGCCCGCGCGGGACGCCCCACGGCCGAGGCGAAGGCGGAGGCATGGGCCTCGGTCGTCGAGTCGGACAAGCTCCCGAACGCCGTCCAGGAGGCGGTCATCGGCGGCTTCGTCCAGACCGACCAGCGCGAGCTGCTGGCCCCGTACACCGAGAAGTTCTTCGCAACGGTGAAGGACGTCTGGGACTCGCGCAGCCACGAAATGGCCCAGCAGATCGCCGTCGGCCTCTACCCGTCCCTCCAGGTCTCGCAGGAGACCCTGGACGCGACGGACGCCTGGCTGGACTCGACGGAAGCGAGCGCGGGTCTGCGCCGCCTGATGTCGGAGTCGCGCGCGGGCGTGGAACGCGCCCTGAAGGCACAGGCTGCGGACGCGGCGGCTTCCGCGTAGCAGTAACAGCAGCAGCTGAGCAGTGGGGGCGCTTCCTTCGGGGAGCGCCCCCTTTGCGTGCCTCTTCAACGTCCCCCAGAGACATTCGGCCAGGAAGCCAGGGCACGTTTACTGGCCGACTTGGCCGGGCCGCCACCGGACGGGACCGCACCGGCGCGGAGGGTTGCTGGGAAGCGTGTGGACGCGCGGCACGGCGGGTGTCATGATCACGCCGGTGTCCGGCGCGGGTCCGGCGCAGGGAGGGACCCTGAAGCTCTACCTCGCCATACCAGTTGTTCTGCTGGCGTTGCTCGTCGCCGCCTCCGGCGTAGCGGCGATTACCCGTGGCTGGGTGCTCCCCACGAACCGGCGACCGGTCCACCGCCCGCGCCTCTACGGCTGGGGCCAGCTGGTGGCTGCCTTCGCCCTGTGCTGGCAGGTGGTCTTCTTGCTGGTGCTCAGCGACCCCGACATCCTCGACCCCGCCATCCGGGGGTGGGTGACCCTGACCGGCAGCGCGCTTCTGCTGACCGGTCTCATCCTGATGATGCTCGGCCACCGCACGGGTGGTAATCGGCAAAGCAATGGAACGCCCTAGCCCGCGCTGGGCGCCTTTCACGTGCGTGGGACACCGCGGAGGGGGTCATCAGCAGCGCCTCGGCCGTCGCCGTGACGGTCCCGCGCTCGCTCAGCGTGCGCAGAATCCGAAGCCTTTTGATGTCCCACTCGGTCATGTCCGCACAGTATCCGCCGCCGCGGACCCGGCCCGTTCATGTGGCTGAACTTAATGATGAGGAAGGGTGCTCTGCCGGAACGCACAACAGGGCGCCTCGACGTGCCTTACGCACGTTGAGGCGCCCTGGGACAGCGCTGGTGGGGCTACGCAGTTCTGGCGCTGCGCAACCGGAGGGTCAGGCCTGCTTCTTGGACTTGTCCAGGAGCATGACCAGGCCCGCGATGATCACGAACAGAGCGATGGGGGCCACGACGTACAGGCCGATCGTTTCGATCGCGCTCAGGCCTCGGCCCGGGTCGTCACCGTCGTCACGGGTCAGCGCAAGCGCGGGGGACGACATGAGCAGCATCATCAGCGTCGTACCGGCCGCCACGGCGCCGGCGCGCATTGCGTTCTTCTTGTCCACGGTGCAAACGTAGCGAACGCCTAGGAGCGGCGCGCGCCCGGGGGTGCCGTACGGGGATGTGGGCGACTGTTCTCGGGGTCGAGGACCTCCATCAGGCGGTGCAGGCGAGGGGATGCGGCGAGCTCCTCCAGGGTGACCGGGTGGCCCTCCGCGTCGGCGATGGGCAGCCGCCAGTTGGGGTACTGGTCCCAGGTGCCCGGCAGGTTCTGCGGGCGGCGGTCGCCGACCGTGTCCGGGAGCCAGATGCCGGCCATGCGGGCGGGAGTGCGCAGCAGGAAGCGGTGGACGGCCCGGACCGCGCCCTCCTCGTCGCCCTCGCCCTCCGGGAACAGTCCGAGCCGGGCGAGCAGGGCGAGCCACTCGGCGGTGTCGGTGGCGTCCTCGGTCCGTTCCTGCTCCAGGGTGCGGGTGAGCAGGCCGAGGCGGTGGCGGAGCGTCACATGGTCGCCGGTCAGCCGGGCGGCGGTGGACGGCAGGTCGTGGGTGGTGGCGGTGGCCAGGCATCCCTCGCGCCAGTCCTGCGGGGGCAGCGGGCGGCCGGTGCCCGCCCAGTCGCGCTCGAACCAGAGCACGGACGTGCCGAGCACTCCGCGCCGGGCGAGTGCTTCGCGTACGCCGGGTTCGACCGTGCCGAGATCCTCCCCTATGACGACCGTGCCGGCCAGGTGCGCCTCCAGGGCGAGGACGGCGAGCATCGCCTCGGCGTCATGACTGACGTATGTGCCCTCGGTCGGCGGCTTTCCCCCGGGAACCCACCAGAGCCGGAACAGGCCCATGACGTGGTCGATGCGGAGGGCGCCCGCGTGGGCGAGGAGACCGCGGAGCAGTCCGCGGTACGGGGCGTAGCCGGACGCGGCGAGGACGTCGGGGCGCCACGGGGGCAGCCCCCAGTCCTGGCCGCGCGCGTTGAACGCGTCCGGGGGTGCGCCGACCGACATGCCGTGCGCGAAGGCGTCCTGCTGCGCCCAGGCGTCGGCACCGCCGGGGTGCACGCCGACGGCGAGGTCGTGGACGATGCCGACCGCCATCCCGGCGTCCCGCGCGGCGCTCTGGGCGGCGCCGAGCTGGGTGTCGGTCAGCCAGGCGAGCCGGCAGTGGAAGTCGACCCGGTCGAAGAGCTCGCCGCGGGCGCGGGCGGTCTGCGGGGAGCGGGGGTCGCGCAGAGCGGGCGGCCAGGTGTGCCAGTCGGAGCCGTGCACCTCGGCGAGGGCGCACCACAGGGCGTGGTCCTCCAGGGCCTGCCCCTGCTCGGCGAGAAAGTCACAGTAGGCGGCACGGCGGCCGGGGGTCAGCGGGACCTCCGATACGAGTTCGAGAGCCTGGCGCTTGAGTTCCCAGACTGCGTCCCGGTCGATCAGGGCGCCCTTGTTCAGGACCGCTTCACTGAGGGCTTCGGCACTTTGCCGCAGGTCGTCGAGGGCAGCCCGGTCCCGCACGTGCCCGTATTCCGGGATCGACTCGATGTGCAGATGGACGGGGTCGGGGAAGCGGCGCGAGGAGGGGCGGTACGGGGACGGGTCGGTGGGTCTGCCCGGTACAGCGGCGTGCAACGGGTTGACCTGGACGAACCCGGCGCCGAGGGTCCGGCCCGACCAGGCGGCGAGGTCGGCGAGGTCGCCGAGGTCGCCCATGCCCCAGGAGCGGCCGGAGAGCAGGGAGTAGAGCTGAACGAGGAAGCCATGGGTGCGCCGGGGCAGCTGGGGCACCCGTGCGGGGGCGACGATCAGAGTGGTGGTGGCGGACCGGCCGTGCTGGGTGCGCACGGTCAACCGGTGCACGCCGAGCGGGGGTTCGGCCCACCAGGCGGGGGTGGCGGTGCTTACCGCGGAAACGGCCGGATCCGGCTGTCCGCCCGGCACCCTCATCCGTGGCGGCCGGGGCGATCCGGCCGCTCCCTCGGGCTCGATGTCCAGTGTGGTGCCGGGGCGCAGTGCGGTCAGGGCGGGCGGCAGGGGCTCCCCGGTCCACACCACGAGCGTCGGCGGGAGCAGCCGGGAGGCGGCCGCCGACTCGGCGGCGGCGAGTGATTCCCGTACCGCTTCGGGTGTGGCGGCGTCCACGCCCAGCGCGGCGAGCACGGTGATCACCGTGTCTTCGGGGACGGTCACCGTGACATCCGCGGACGGGGAGTAGGAGGTGGCGACACCGTGCAGTGCGGCGAGCCGGGACAGGCCCATTCAGACTCCTGGGGACTCCGTGCCCCCCGCGGTGCCGGGGGCGGTCGGCTCGCTGGTCAGTGGGGCGACGACGGCGAGCGGCGGCTCGCTCGCCAAAGGGGTGGCTGCGGCGAGCGGCGGCTCGCTCGTGAGAGGAATGGCTGCGGCGAGCGGCGGCTCGCTCGTGAGAGGAATGGCTGCGGCGAGCGGCGGCTCGCTCGTGAGGGGTATGGCGTCGGCGTACGCGGGTTCGCCGGTGAGCGGGCCGGGACCCGGTACCTGTTCGGACAGGGCGGAGAGCAGAAGCTGCGCGGCAGCGGGCATGGCGGCCTCCTGGCCGTGGACAAGTGGACACAGCAGGCCTACCCAGCGGGCGCGACCGCAGACATAGGCGCTACAACAACGACTCCAACGTGCCCTGGGTCACATTCCGTTCCTCAGGGGCCGGTTACCCGTAAACCGTCCGCCGATTTCGGCCATCCGGCGTCATCTCTGCTGCGGTCCGCCGATCACTGACCACACCTCACCCCACCCCACCCCACCCGCCGCATCGGGCATATACGGCACAACGGTCACAAGCATTGACACCCTCGCGCCCGGGTGGTGGGCTCGGAGCCCATCGACGGGAGCGAGGGAGTACGGCATGCAGCTCAGGCGCAGAAAACAGGCGGCGGCCGTCGCGGCCGCCGTGCTCGGCGGACTGCTCTCCACGGGCTCCCCGGCCTCCTTCGCCGCACCCTCGGACCCCGGCTCTCCCGCCGTTTCGGCATCCGACCGTACGGACGACGGCGCGCTGCCCACCGTGTGGCCGCGCCCGCAGACCATCAAGGCGTCCGGAGCCGCCGTACCGCTCTCCACCGAGGTGACCCTCCTCGCCGGTGCGCCCACCGATCCGTACGCCCTCGACGCGGCCCGGCAGGTGCTGCGCGACGCGGGCGTACGGACCGTCCACGAGGCGCTGCCGGGCCGCGGGCCGGTCATCCGGCTCGGCGGCGACGACGCCCAGGACGCCCTGCGGGCCCTGCGCGCCCCGGAGCGCGCCGATCTGCCGTCCGGCGGCTACCGGATCGCGGTCGGTACGGTCGCGGGCCGCCCCACCGTCGCCCTGGACGGCCTCGGCGACGACGGCCTCTTCCACGCCGTGCAGACGCTGCGTCAGCTGATCCGGAACGGAAGCGTCGCCGGGGTCACCGTGCGGGACTGGCCGGGCACCGCCGTACGCGGCATGACCGAGGGGTTCTACGGGCATCCGTGGACGCGCGCGGAGCGGCTCGCGCAGATCGACTTCATGGGGCGGACGAAGCAGAACCGGTACCTCTACGCGGCGGGCGACGACCCGTACCGGCAGGCCCGCTGGCGCGATCCGTACCCCGCCGAACGGCGCGCCGACTTCCGGGCACTGGCCGAACGGGCCCGCGCCCGGCATGTGATGCTCGGCTGGGCGGTCTCCCCCGGCCAGGCCATGTGCATGTCCTCGGACAGCGATGTGAAGGCGCTGACGCGGAAGATCGACGCGATGTGGGCGCTCGGCGTGCGCGTCTTCCAGCTGCAGTTCCAGGACGTCAGCTACAGCGAATGGCACTGCGACGAGGACCCGAACACCTTCGGCAGCGGACCCGAGGCGGCGGCCAGGGCTCAGGCGCTGGTCGCGAGCAAGGTGGCGCAGCATCTCGCGGACCGGTACCCGGATGCGGAGCCGCTGTCGGTGATGCCGACGGAGTTCTACCAGGACGGGGTCACCGACTACCGCGCGGCTCTCGCGAAGGAGCTGGACGACCGGGTGCAGATCGCCTGGACCGGCGTCGGGGTCGTGCCGAGGACCATCACCGGCGGGGAACTGGCCGGTGCACGCGCCACATTCCGGCATCCGCTCGTCACGATGGACAACTACCCGGTCAACGACTACGCACAGGACCGCATCTTCCTCGGCCCGTACACCGGCCGGGACCCGGCGATCGCGATCGGCTCGGCGGCGCTGCTCGCCAACGCGATGGAGCAGCCGTCCGCGTCCCGCATCCCGCTGTTCACCGCCGCCGACTTCGCCTGGAACCCGAAGGGCTACCGGGCGCAGGAGTCCTGGCAGGCGGCCATCGACGATCTGGCGGGCGGCGACGCCCGCACCCGGGACGCGCTGCGGGCGCTGGCCGGGAACAGCGCGACGTCCGTGCTGGGCGGCGACGAGTCGGCGTATCTGCAGCCGTTGTTCGCCGCGTTCTGGAACTCCCGTACGACGGCGAACGCCACGGCGCGGGCCGATGCGGCACGCGAACTGCGGGCCGCTTTCACCGTGATGCGGGAGGCCCCGCATCGGCTGAAGGGCCCGGCGGACGGGTGGCTCGACGACGAAGTGCGGCCCTGGACGGAGCAGTTGGCCCGGTACGGGCGGGCGGGCGAGCTCGCCGTCGATCTGCTGCAGGCCCAGGCGCGCGGCGACGGCGCGGCCGCGTGGAAGGCGTCGCTGGCCCTGGAGCCGCTGCGGAAGGCCGCCGGGGCGAGCGGGGCGACGGTCGGCAAGGGGGTGCTCGGTCCCTTCCTGGACCGGGTGCGCAAGGAGGCCGACACCTGGACCGGCGCGGACCGGGACGCCGGCACGGTGACCGAGGCCCCGGGCAGCTATACGGTCCGGCTGAACCGGGCCCGCCCGTTGGAGGCCGTGACCGCGATGACGGCGCCCGGCGCCGAGGCGGACGCGACACTGCAGGCGCATGTGCCGGGCGAGGGCTGGCGCAGCCTCGGCCCGGTCTCGGGGACCGGCTGGACCCAGACCTCGGCCCAGGGGCTGCGAACCGACGCGATCCGGGTCATCTGGCCCACTGCCTCCCTGGCGACGGCCTCGGGCGCGAGCGCGGGCATGCTGCCGCCGATCGTCTCCGGAACCGTCACCACCGCCGACCCTCTCCAGGTACGCGCCCTCGTGCCGTGGTTCGGCGACGAACCCGCCGCCCGGCTCGATCTCGTACGCGGTGAGACCGACGCCGAGATCGGCGGCGGGCCGCAGCGGTTCCAGGCACGGCTCGCCGCCCGCCGCCCCGCCGAGGTGCGGGGCGCGCTCATCGCGAAGGCGCCCAAGGGCATCAAGGTGTCCGTCCCCAAGCAGACGACGGTGCCGCGCGGGTCCCGTACCGACGTCCCCGTGGAGATCACCGTCCCGGCGGACACCCCAGCGGGCGAGTACGAGGTGCCGTTCCACTTCGCCGGCGAGGAGAGCACCCTCACCGTCCGGGCCTACCCGCGCACCGCCGGCCCCGATCTGGCCCGTACGGCCACCGCCTCCTCGTCCGGCGACGAGACCCCGGACTTCCCGGCCTCAGCTGCCTCGGACGGCGATCCCACCACCCGCTGGTCGTCCCCGGCGGAGGACGGCGCCTGGTGGCAGGCGGAGCTGGCGAAGCCCGCCAGGATCGGGCAGGTGGTGCTGCGGTGGCAGGACGCGTACGCCTCCCGCTACCGCATACAGGTCTCCGCAGACGGCCGCAGCTGGCGTACGGCGGCCACCGTCCGGGACGGCAAGGGCGGCCTGGAGTCCGTCCGGATGGACGCGCCGGACACCCGCTTCGTCAGGATCCAGGGTGACGGCCGGGGCACCGAGTTCGGCTACTCGCTCTGGTCGGTGGAGGCGTACGCCGTCGCCCCGTAGCCGCACGCAGGCACGCCGCCCTGCGAACCGGCGGCAGTTCACCGCCCCACCGGCAATCGCTGCTTCAGCAGTTGCTTCGTCAGCAGGTAACTTCCGGCCACCGCCTGGCCGTCTATTCACTCAGTACATGTACCGAGTATATAGTCTGCCGCATGAGCATCCGCCATATCCTTCTGGGACTGCTCGCCGGAGGTTCAAGCCACGGCTACGACCTCAAACGGCGGTACGACGAACGCTTCCCGCAAGCCAGGCCACTGGCCTACGGGCAGGTCTATACGACCCTGCAACGTCTGGTGCGTGACGGCCTCGCCGCCGTCGAAGGCACCGATTCCGACAGCGGGCCCGAACGCACCCTGTACCGCTCCACCGACGACGGATCACGCGAACTGGCCAGGTGGGCCGACGAGATCGCCCCGCCCGCCCCCTTTGTGGCGAACGAGATCTTCGCCAAGGTCGTGGTCTCGATCCTCGTCGCTGCCGCCGCCGACGGCGACCGCACCACCGACGCGGCCGCCTATCTGCAAGCCCAGCGCGCCGCCCACATGGAGCGCATGCGTGAACTCACCGCACTCAAGACCATCCCGGGCGCCGATCTCAGCACGGTGCTCTCCGCCGACTACGCCCTCGTCCATCTGGACGCCGACGTCCGGTGGATGACCACGACGGCGAGCCGGCTCGCCACCCTGACCGCGGAGGTCAACGCAGCATGACCACACATACCGAACAGGACACCCCGGGAGCAGCACCCCTGCTCACCGCCACGGGACTGCGGAAGTCCTACGGCAGGTCGGAGGCGTTGCGCGGCGCTTCGATCGACCTCCACGCGGGTGAGATTCTCGCCGTCACCGGTGCCAGCGGCAGCGGAAAATCCACACTGCTGCACTGCCTGGCGGGGATCGTCCGCCCCGACGAGGGTTCGGTCTCGTACGGACAGGAGCGGCTCGACCGGCTTTCCGAGGCCCGGCTCGGCGAACTGCGGCGCACCGACTTCGGCGTGGTGTTCCAGTTCGGGCAGCTGATCCCCGAGCTCACCGTGCTCGACAACGTGGCCCTGCCGCTGTTGCTCGCAGGGACGTCGCGCGCCGCGGCACAAGCGCGGGCGGGCGAATGGCTGGAACGCTTCGGGGTGCGTGGCCACGCCGGTCTGCGGCCCGGCGAGCTGAGTGGTGGCCAGAGCCAACGCGTTGCACTGGCACGAGCGTTGGTGACCGGCCCGAAGGCGGTCTTCGCGGACGAGCCGACCGGGGCGCTCGACTCACTCGCCGGGGAGCAGGTGATGACGGCCCTGGTGCACGCCACCCGCGAAACCGGCACCGCGGTGCTGCTGATCACCCATGACGCGCAGGTCGCCGCGTACGCGGACCGCGAGGTGTGGCTGCGGGACGGGGCCGTCCACGCCGACGCTGCGCCGGTCACCGTCGGGGAGGCCGCCCGCCATGAAGGCTGACGCCCGCATCGCATGGATCCTGACGCGCGGCTCGCACCACCGCGAGTGGTGGCGGATCTCGCTCACCGCGGTGGGCGCGCTGCTCGCCACGGGCTTCGCCCTCGCGGCGGTCACGGTCGCCGCCGTCTCCGGGCAGGTGTCTATCCCCTACGGACACGGCCTGCTGAACCAGCCGGGCCAGCGCGCCGGTGTGGTGGTCACGCTGCTGCTCCTGCTCGTCCCCGTGCTCGGCTTCCTCGGTCAGTGCGCCCGCATCGGCGCCGTGCACCGCGACCGGCAGATGGCCGGGCTGCGGCTCGCGGGGGCGTCGCCCGCGCAGGTGCGGCGCATCTCGGCGCTGGAGTCCGCGTTCGCGTGCCTGGCGGGATCGGCCGGCGCGCTGGCCGTCTTCGCCGCGGTCCTCGCCGGCGCCGGTCACATGCCGCCGCCGGCGGCATGGGCGGCCTTCGTGCTGGTTGTCCTCGCCGTGCCGGTCGTGGCCGCGCTGGTGAGCGCACTCGCCCTGCGGCGGGTGGTCGCCTCGCCGCTCGGCTGGGTGCGCCGTGTCCGGCCGGACAGCGGACACCGGACGCTGCTCGCGCTCCTGGTCCCGACGGCGCTGATCGCCGTGGCGCTCTTCGTCCTTGCCGACCGCAACAGCCGTCCCGGCGAGGTGTACGTCCCGTTCATGGTGTTCGCCGTGGTGCTTCTCACCGGAGCGGGTGCGGTCTGGCTGGCCGGAGCGACGGCTTCCTTCATGGGTCGGCGGCTGACCCTCCGCGCGAAGAGCCCCGCAGTGCTGATCGCCGCGGGCCGGCTCAAGGACGACCCGTGGGCCGCCGCGCGCACCCATGCCGCTCTGCTGCTGGTGACTGTCGTCGGGGTGGGTTTCGTTGGCGTACGGCAGGTGCTGCTCGACGAGTTGCACCGGCGGAGCGGCTACACGGCGGAGGACCTCGACTTCTACACCACGGGGATCGACCTCGCCGGGACCGCCGTCCTGGTGGCTCTCGTCATCAGCCTCTTCGGCCTCGCGGTGGGCACAGCCGAATCCGTCGCCTCCCGCCGCAGGGGGCTCGCCGCCCAGACCGCGGCCGGAGTACCGCGGACGGTTCTGGCCCGGACCCTCCTCCTGGAAACGGCGCTCCCACTGGCCCCCGCGGTCCTGCTCGCCGGCATCGGAGGCATGGCGGTGCACCTCGCGTACGCCTCGCTGGTGGCTCCCGAGGCCGTCCCGTCGATGCTTCCGCTGCTCGTACCCGTGCTGGTGTACGCCGCCTGTCTGCTGGCCGCGTCGGCCTCGCTGCCGTTGCTGCGGCGGGCGGTGCACCCCGCGGAGCTGCGGTTCACGTAGCGCGCGGCGCTGCGCGAAGCCGCATCTCCCTCGGCCGCCCCTCCGACGGCCCGCAGCTCAGTGTCAACAGTGTCAGTGTCGACACCACCAAGGCCGACGGCTGACCGAACATCCGCCCCGGGGCCGTCACGGCGGCCCCGGGGCGCACCCTTGAACTCTGCGAGTCGCGATGAAATTCACCACCGCACTGCGTAGTAGCAGCGTGCGCTGGGCCAGCCCCGTTGTTCTCCTGCTGACTGCCCTTTTTTACCTGACGGGAGAAGTCGCACCTCCCAGCCAATATCGCCACTGGGCTCCGGCCATTGTGTCGGCTCCGCTCATGGTTCTTTACTCGCTCGCCTATGCGGTTTCTGCCGCCCTTGGGGTATGGGAAAGCGGGCGGTTGCGGAAAGCTCATATCTGGGAATTGCCGCCCTCCCGTAGCCGTTATCGGGTCGCGGCCAATGCACTGTTGCCCGTGGTGATTCTGTCCTGGCTCGTATTGTTGCTGCCGCCGGCCGTGTCCCTTGTTCGCAGCGGCACTGCCCCGAGCCTCGACTCTCTGTCGGCTGCCCTTGATGGGCATGGTGATATCTGTTGCCCACGCGATTGTTGGATTTGCCCTCGGCTCCGTTCTGCCGCGGCTGATCGCCACCCCGGCCTCGTTGTTTCACGACGCGGATCGGTTGATCTTGCGCCCGTGATGTCGCGTTGATCCCTGCCCGTGGGTGGTGCCGGTCAGGGGTGCGCGTCGGCTGTCGTGCCGGATGACGCCGGGTTCCACGGGCCCGGGGTCTGCCGGTGGCCTCCTCTCGATG
>NZ_JBSFYR010000023.1:0-92847 GCF_053599875.1 Streptomyces sp. NPDC005151
CTGGATCAACAAGCCGGCCCAGCAGACCGACGAGACAGAAATCGCAGCAAGCTAAAAACATCAACAAACCGACTCAAACAGGTTGACGGGTTCCGCTGGCGTGTGGCACGTTTCGCTCGTATTCCGGTCCCACCCCTATTGGGGCCGCTCGTGTGCGCTATGGCGATACGGCGCAGGGAGCGGTCGCCGAGGCGTCGGTGCAGCGCACGCAGCTCAGCGTGGAAGGTGAGCAGCGCTCCGGGCGGCAGAGTGAGCGGCGGAAGTCCTCCGGGGCGTCCCATCCGTGGTTGTCCTTCGTTGTGGCCGGGGGATCCGGCGCGGTGTGTTTTCTGACGTTATGTCCGCCTGCGTCGGCGGTACCAGCTGCGGGTATGGCGGGCGCTCTCGGCGAGGAGCACGACGAGGGCGCCGGCGACCACCTGGTTGATGATGTCCACTCCGGCAGGTTCGCAGCGGCCTGGGGTCAGGTGGCCACCTGCGGCCAAACAAGACCGTTCGCGGTTGAAGATGGCCAGCTGCTACAGCACGCCGAGCAGGGCGTTGTCCTCCCACTGGTCGACGACTTCGAGGTAGCCGGCGAGGACCTTGGAGTGGGGGGCCCATCCGCCCTGCTTGGCGATGACGATCTGGTCGTGGCCCTTCATGCGGGATGAGGTGGCGAGTCCGCGGTGGGGGCTGTGTCCGGTGAAGCGGATCTCGATCCCGGCCCGTTCGCCGGCGCGGGTGACGACGTCGCCGATGGACTCGGGCTGCAGACCGCCTTCCATGACGGTGTGCCAGCGGTTGTTGTCGCGTCTCATCGAGTCTGCTCCGACGTTAGGTCCCTGACCAGGTCGGAGCAGTTTCGTTGAGACTGGCGGGACCGGGCATGAGTCATCCGATCTGCTTCATTCCGCAGCTTTACTCGCCACGTCTCACCGAATCTGCTCCAACGGATCCGGATGCATCCATGAGCACCTCCCCTGCCGCCGTCCGGACGTACAGCACCGACCGCCCCGCCCGTCGCCGCTCCACCATCCCCGCGTCGAGCAGCACCCGCAGATGCCCGCCCACCGAACCCAGCGGCCGCCCGGTCACGGCGACCAGCTGAGTCGTGCTCATGGGTGTTCCGAGCAGCGTCAGCAACCCGGCTCGCGCGGTCCCGATGAGCGCCCCGAGCCCGGCCGGGACGGGCCGTCGGTCGTGGTCCTCTGAGAGCACCCCGAGACACGGGTAGACGACTGCGTACCGTTCCCGTCCCTCCCACGACACCCAACTGGTCCTCGGCGTGACCGGCATGAACAGCAGCTGGGCCCCGCTGGCGAGTTCCCGCGGCGGATAGGCGTTGTGGTTGACCTGGAAGCGGCTCTCCCCGAGCCACCGGGTCCCCGGCTTCAGCGAGTCGAGGACGGCCGCCCAGCCGCCCTGATTGACTCGTGCGGTCCGCGCGGCCATGTCGGCCTCCATGACGCGCCGTCGGCGCTCCCAGTCCGGCCGGACGGTCTCCTCCCATACGTACGTCAGGAGCGCGGTCGCCCGCTCGGGCAGGTCGTCCCGCTCCAAGACGGAGGGGAGCGGTCCCTGCAGGGACACTCGGAGGTTGGCCCGTGCCTCCCCGGCATCGGTCGTCCGCACCCGGGCCACGGTCTCCTCAAAGCTCTCCCCGACGCAGGAGGTAGGGCAGAAGAAGTCGGCGATCCAGGAGGTGCCGATGGCCGCCTGCACGAGCGGCGCGGCAGCCGGGTCGGCCGCGAGGTGCGCACGGTAGCCAGGCAGATGCGCGCGCAACCAGGCATCCTCGCCCGGATGGGCGCCGGTCCCCGCGTACAGCAGTCTCAGGCTCGCGAAGGCCTCGGCGAACGGCGAGAGCACGAACCGGCTGCGGGCCAGGGTGTCGGTGTCGATCTGCCACAAGCCCATCCGTACGACCTTTCGCGTGTCGCCGAAACAGTACACACGGGCCCGGGAGGCTCGGAGGCTTCGGCGCATGCGCAGCTACAGATCTCTGTTCCGCACCGCGGAGTTCACCCCGTTCCTGCTCTCGTTCGCCGCTTTCGCCGCAGCCCAGACGATCGGCGGACTGGCCCTCGCCACGCTGGTCTTCCGGGCCACCGGCTCCCCGTTCCTGTCGGCGGTGAGCATGTTCGGCCCGCAGCTGGCGCAATTGCTGGGAGGCGCATTCCTGCTCTCGGGCGCCGACCGCCTGCCCCCACGCGCGGTCCTGTCTGTCCTCGCCCTTTCCTTCGCAGTCTGCACGGCGGTCCTTGCGCTGCCCGGCCTGCCGGTCTGGGCGGTCTTCGTCGTCGTACTCCTGCAGGGCCTGGTTGCGTCGCTGGGCGGCGGAGTGCGCGGGGGAATGCTCAACGAGATCCTGACCAAGGACGGCTATGTTCTGGGCCGTTCGGTCTTCAACATGCTCTGGGGTCTGACACAAATGGCCGGTTTCGCGACGGGCAGCGCGCTCCTTGCGCTCCTCTCGCCGCGGACCTGCCTGCTCCTCGCGGCGATGCTGTACGTACTGTCCGCCCTCGTCACCCACCTCGGCCTCACGGCCCGCCCACCGCGCTTCGCCGGCCGGCCGTCCGTCTCGGCGACCTGGCGCACCAACGCCCTCCTATGGTCCTCACGCCACCGCCGCCTGACGTACCTGGGCCTGTGGGTCCCCAACGGCCTCATCGTCGGCAGCGATTCGCTGTACGTCTCCTACGCCCCCGAAGCCGCCGGCCTGCTCTACGCATTCGGCGCGCTCGGGATGTTCGCGGGCGACTTGGCCGTAGGCCGTCTCGTAGCGCCCGTCCTGCGCCCTCGCCTCGCGACACCGCTGCGCCTGCTGCTGGCGGTTCCCTACCTGTTCTTCGTCCTGCAACCGGGAGTGGCGCTGTCAGCCGTGGCAGTCACCATCGCCTCCGTCGGCTTCGCCGCGAGCCTGGTCCTCCAGGAACGTCTGATGTCGCTCACCCCCGACGACCTCGCGGGCCAGGCTCTCGGGCTGCACGCCACCGGCATGGCCGCCTTCCAAGGCTTCGGTGCCCTCCTCGCGGGCACGCTGGCCCAACTGACCTCCCCGGCCACAGCGATGACGCTGATGGCGGCCGCATCGGTCACAGTGACCCTGACCCTCGCGGCGCTGGGCAGGCACGAGGAACCGCAGCCGGCCGTCCCCGGTACGCGCCCCGGCTTCTTGTCGGAACCAGCTGACCAGCGGGGCAGCGGATGGCGGTAAGACTGGTTTCGCTTCTGCTCCCTCCGTCGTTCGGAAGAGCTAGCCCCGTATTTCGCGGGTCGCTGATTCGGCTGGAGAGCGGGGCCGGGCAGTGTCCGGCACGGGCCTGTCAACGTTGGTCCGGGTGTGTCGATGACTTCCCGGTCCCCGCGGCCACGGACGGAACGCCCCCGTATGGAGTGCGTGATCGAGTCCGTGGTGACCAAGCGTTTGGGCGCTCTGCCCGTCGCTGCCGAGTTTCTGCGCCGGCTGGATGTTGCGGGGATCGTCGATGCCCTTTGCCCGCCCGATCCCCGGGCGGAGCTGACGCACGGCCAGGTGATCGAGGTGCTGGTGGCCAACCGGCTGACCGCTCCGGCGCCGCTGTTCAGGGTCGGGGACTGGGCCAGCAGCTGGGCGGTGGAGGAGGTCTTCGGCGTCGAGGCCGACCTGCTGGGTGACGACCGCCTGGCGCGTGCTCTGGACGCCATCGCTCCGCACCTGGACCGGCTTGCCGGCAGCGTCGGGGCGGCCGCGATCGCCCACTTCGGCATCGATGTGGCCCGCATCCACTGGGATATGACGAGCATGTCCGTGCACGGCACCTACCCCGAGGCCGGGCAGGACGAGGACTACCCGATGGTCAAGTTCGGGCATCCCAAGGACCGGCGGGTGGACTTGAAGCAGGTCCAGGCCGGCATCGGGGTGGCCGCCGACGGCGGCGTTCCGATCTTTTCCCGCGTCCTTTCCGGCGGCGCCGGGGAGGTCTCCCAGGTCGTCGGCGCGATACAGGCCCTCAAGGCACTCGCCGGCGAGCGACGCCTGCTGATGGTCGCGGACTCCAAGCTGTACTCCTGGGGCAACATCGGTGCGCTGCTGGCCGCCGAGGTGGACTTCATCGCGCCGGTACCGGCGTCCAGGATCGGCGATGAGTTCTGGGCCGGCCTGGACCTCCAGCAGGCCGCGCCGGTGGACTACACCGCCGAGCGGGAGGAGCACCTGCCGCCCGAGCAGCGCGGGCACTACCGCGTCCTTCAGGACATTCAGCGCATCCCCGGGCCACGCAAGCGCGATTCGGTGCTACAGGTGCGCCGGATCCTGGTGCACTCCACCGGTAACGCCGCCGGCCAGCGCCAAGCGCGCACCAAGCGGCTGGCCAAGGCCACAGCCGAACTGGAGAAGGTGCAGCGCGGGGCCGGTGGCCGCTACTACAACACGGCTGAGAAGCTCGCCGCCCGGGTCGGGGCAATCGCCAAGACCCGCAGGGTCGCCTCCTGCCTGCGCACCGAGATCGGCACCGACGAGGAGGGCCGGCCGACCCTGGCCTGGCACTTCGACGAGCAGGTGCTGGCCGCGCAGGCGGCGGCCGACGGCTGGTACGCGCTGATCACCTCCCGCCCGGTCGAGCAGGCCACACCCGCCCAAGTCCTGCTGGACTACAAGGGACAGGGCGACGCCGAGCGCCGCTACGGCGACTTCAAGGGGCCGCTGGCGGTCACCCCGGTGTTCGTCCAGCACAACCGGCGCGTCGCCGCCCTCGTCCAGGTGATCTGCCTGGCCCTGCTGGTGTTCTGCCTGATCGAGCGGCAGGTACGGCAGGCGCTGGAACGCGATGGAGACGGCACGATGCCCGGGATCTACCCGGGCCGCCGCCGAGTGCGGCCCACGGGCCGGATGATCCTGCATCACCTCGGTGAGCTCCAGCTACGCATCCGCGGGGCCACCGACCCGCCCACCATCATCCTCAGCCGGGTCGTCCAGGTCGACCTCCTCGATCTGCTGGGGCTCGACGTGCGGCGTCCACGCTGGCTGCAGACCTGAACAGCACCCGCAGCGACCCGCGAAATGCGGGCTAGGACGCCGCTGGGCGGCGGCCATGCCGCGGGCGCCGGTGACGGAACCCGCGCCGGCCGGCTGGTCCGGCCTCACTTCCGCCAGAACAGGTGGTGCGTCACGCCGCTCGGGCTGGGCACGACGTCCTGGTGGAACCGGTCGAGCAGCTCATCGGGGGACTCCCACAGCCGGGCCCCGGAGCCGAGCTTCGTCGGCAAGACCGCCACATGCAGGGTGTCGACGAGCTCGGCCTCGAGGAACTGCCGGATGATCGTGGCCCCACCGCCAAGCCGGACGTCCTGGCCCTGCGCCGCCTCCTTCGCCTGGGCGAGCACCGCGGCCGGGTCGCCGTCGACGAAGTGGAACGTGGTGTCGGAGAGCGTGAACGACGGGCGCTTGTGGTGCGTCATGACGAACACCGGCGTGTGGAACGGGGGCTCGTCACCCCACCACCCCTGCCACTCGTGGTCCTGCCAGGGCCCGCGCTGCGGCCCGAACTTGTTGCGGCCCATGATCTCGGCGCCGATGTTGCGGGCGTAGTCCCGCGTGATGTAGTCGTCCAGCCCTCGGCTGCCACCGGGTTCGGAGCGGTTGATGGGTGGGTGGTCGGTGGCAATGGCCCAGGCGAACATGTTCCCCGGATCGGCATGGCCGAACGGCTTCTCGAGGCTCTGGCCCTCGCCGGCGCCGAACCCGTCGCTCGAGACGGTGAAGTTCTGGACCCGCAGCAACTGGCTCATGTCGCTCCTCCTGCTTCACGCTTTCTGATCACTTGACGAACGGTAGACCGGCCGGGCCGGGAAAACTCATCCCCGCATCGTGCAGTTCTCATCGAGCTCCCGCGGCCGCGCCGGGCGAGCTTCCAGCGGGAGCGGCGGGTCTTCCGGCCCTTGCTTTCGCCGCGGGCGGCCGCGGCCTGGCGGGGCCAGCTCCCGGTTGGCCACCAGCACCTCGATCACCTGGCCGTGCGTCAGCTCCGCCCGGGGATCGGGCGGGCAAAGGGCATCGACGATCCCCGCAACATCCAGCCGGCGCAGAAACTCGGCAGCGACGGGCAGAGCGCCCAAACGCTTGGTCACCACGGACTCGATCACGCACTCCATACGGGGGCGTTCCGTCCGTGGCCGCGGGGACCGGGAAGTCATCGACACACCCGGACCAACGTTGACAGGCCCGTGCCGGACACGGGTGGCGAGGAACATTGGAACGAAAACCGGCGTCTGTACGCTCCGTGACGGTCTGCCACGGATATCGGCCCAATATCTGTGGGATCGGTGACGCTGAGCTGTGACGACACCGCGCCAGGACTGCGCGAAGCGGTCCCGTTATCTGCGGCAAGGCCCTTGGCGCCGGTTCTCGGTCCGTTGTTCCCCGACCCCCGAATCAAGGGCGGGAGGTGCTCGCACAGCTCCTGGCCCCGCGACCGGCATTCCGTCACCTCACGAGCCGCACTTCGTCAGTAGCCCACGCCCGGACAGCGTGAGATCAACGCCCCGTCTTCGCCCACCTGGAGGATTCCATGCCGCTGCCCGTCCCGCCCGTCCGGCTGACCAGCCATGATCTCGTACTGCGGGAGTGGGAGGAAACGGACCTATCAGCCATGGTCGAGCTGTTCGACGAGCCCGAAATAGCTGACCGCACCCCGCTCTGCTCACCCTTCGACCTGGACGCGGCACGCGAGTATCTGGAGATGATCCACCGCACCCGAGCCGAAGGACAACGACTCCACCTCGCCATCACGACCGACGGCCATAAGCCCCTCGGTGAAGTGCTGCTCAACCTCTCCCGAGGCACCATGGGCTACGCCGTCGGCACCACCCACCGCGGACAACGCCTGGCCCTGCGAGCCGCGCAGCTCTTGACCGGCTACGCCCACCAGGTCTTGGAACTGCCCCGCGTCCTGCTGGCCGCGCTGCGGGAGGCCAGTCTGTGGGCGGGCATCGCGGGGAACCAGATCGTACGGGCCGGTAGCCGCCCGGCCCATGCTGAACGAGCGTGAATGCAACTCTGACTGCGACCCTCGGGCCATCCCCACGGTCGCCCGCTTATCGCCCTGCGTGGTGCTTGGAGCGTGTTCGGGTGGAGGAGGGTCACTGAGGTTTTCTCAGCGAAATGATCTCCGCCAGCCACGTCGGCGACATCGCCCGCGTCGCCTTCGTCCTCAACGGAATCTGGAAGCGACCTTCACTGAGCAAACGTCACTGGCCGCCCGGCGGCCTGACGTACTCTTCGGCAGTGAACGCCGACGACGTCAGGCCGTTGCACGCCCTCGCGGGGAGGAGATCGCATGCAGGACCCTTCTGACTCGATGGAGGCCGCCGAGCCTGATGGGAACGGCCGGAGCGATGCCACCGATTCACGTGATGCGGACTATCCGGCCCCCCACTCGGGTAGCGATTCGACGACGGCATCGACGGTCCTGGTGGAGGTGCAGCCAGGGCTTGCCGTCGCCTTCGGGGAGGTCCCTGCGGAGCTCATTTCGGAGCTCAAGCTCTATCCGATCGACTTGGGGCTCGTGTCCGTCGAGGACCGCACGCGGATCTCGGCAGCCCTCGCCTCGATTGGCAACACGGCGACCGTGGGCGGCAACCTCGCAAACGCATTCGCCGGCGTGGAGGGGGTCTACAGGCTCGGCGACGCGGCGAGGGCGTATCTGAGCGCCGGCGGAGCGCTCGCCGTCAAGGATGGCGCGAATCTCGGGGCAGTTTTCGTCAACGGCAAGATAGTCCATCAGGTCCGCTGGATCCCTGTGACTGCGGTGAGCGCGGCGGGGGTCGCGGCCGCGATCGGGCCGGCACTGGCCATGGTCGCGCTGCAGATGATGCTGAGCCAGGTCGCGGGCCTCGTCAGAACCAACATCGCGCTGACAAGCCAGGTCCTCACGACCATGCGCCACGGGCAGTGGGCCGACCTGACGGCGCTCGTCGACACCGTCGATCGCGCAGTTGGCCGCGCGCGAGAGCTCGGATCGGTCACGACGACCGAGTGGGAGAAAGTCGCGGCTAAAGACGATGACCTGCGTAAGCAGCGCGAAACGTACCGACTGAACGTCGGCGAACACGTCCGGCAGCTCGCTCAGCTCGACACACATGACCGACGTCAGTATCTTGAGACGAACGCCAATGCAATCGTCTTCGACGCCCACGCCCTCCTGTCTTCGCTCAAGGCATGGACCGGATACCAGACGCTCCACGCTGCGCGTGCGAGAGCCGCTGGACGCGAAGAAGCCGACGAGGCACGCCTCGTCGAGATCATTGAGCGCGAGACCGGCGAGGAGTTCAACTCCGCCCTGGCCGAGACGACGAGCCTCGTCGACTCGCTGACGCGGGAGCTACGAATCATCGCCGAGCTCCCCGGACGCGCAGCAGTGCCGCTGATAGGGAAGCGGAAGGACTCGAAGAAGGCTCGCCTCACCAGTGCCCACCTTCTGGAGGCGATCCAGCCTCTTGCCGACGCTCTCCATCCACCAGTCCCTCCACTCCAAACTCCCGCCGTCGTCTGCGCGCCCAAGTCACTGGATCTCGAGCGGTACCTTCGCATCCTGCGATGGTTCCTCGAGGACGGTGAGACCCTCCGCGTCCTCGGCCTCGATGCCCCCGCTCGAATTGGTGCGATCCTCGACGGAGCAAAGGGGAAGGTAGCGCCGGCGATGGACAAGGCGGCGGCAAGAAATCTGGTCGCCGTCACGGATCGCCGCATCATCACGGCCAAGGCGAACGCATTCCTCGGGCAAGGCGAGATCGGTCATGACATCCCGATAGACCGAGTGCGATACGTCCGAGCACCGGCCACACAGGACGGAAACGGGCGCTCGGCGATCGACCTCATAACGCCCGAGGACAACATCCGGTGGCTCTTCGACTCCGACATCGATAACACCGATGTGGCCGCGCTCGCCGCCGTGCTGGCCGAGTCGATGAACATCCCGGACGACGAACGGGTTCAGCTCCAACGGCGGTGCCACGCCTCTCTGGAGGCGGGCACGAAGGGTGAAGGTGCTGGTACGAGGTCCGTGGAACCGTCTGGATCCGAGGCCCTGACCGGCGATGCCGAGTAAGACCCGAGCCGAGAGAAGCTGGGCCGCAACCGACCGCACGCGCGGGCGCCCCGAGCACGGCGGCATCGTAGTCGTGCTCGGGAGCGCCGGTTCCTCGATGGTCAGAGAAGCGCCCGGGCGACCCGTTGCTTCAGCTGCTCGTCGGCGAGGCTATCCACCGTGCGCCACGCGGCGTCGGTGACCTCTTCGGTCTGTAGTTCGCCGATGTCGGCGGTGGTACGGAAGAGGAAGCGGAAGTTCTTGGATTCGATCATTGTTGCCCTCATGACTCGGTCTCCAGGAGGCGGGTGGTTCCCGGGCTGTGGCGGCGGGCCGCCGTGGTGGAGGCGGCCGGCGGGCATGCGGGGCGGGACCGGCGGACCAGAAGCAGCCGGGAGCCGACAGCCTCGATCCGCCGACCGCGTTCAGCGGCTATCGCCCTCGGGCCGAGGTGTGACGCGGCCGGGGCGAGCACGCCGTAGACATCCGGCAGGGCCAACACGTCCAGCAGACCGGTGAAGGCCGCCGAGCCGGGGCCGGCGCCCGCCTCGCGTTCGGTGAAGACGCCGGACAGCTCCAGCTCGTGGTTGCGGCAGTACTCGGCGAGCGAGGCGACCAGCGCCTCCTGCCGGGCTTCGGAGACCCGCACCAGCCGCAGAAAGCCGTAGACGACAGGTCCGCTGACCAGGCGATGTTCCGTGAGGGGTTCCATGCGGGGGACCGTCCAAAGGGTCGACACGTGGTGACGATCCTGAGCATGGAGGTCCCCGAACTCCTGGCCAATCACCTGCCGTTCTACTTCCGTTCCACTTCCGTACCGCCGCCCCCAGGCATCTGCTTCGATGACGGTGGAAGGGAGTGAGGCGTGGCAACCGTGCACCACTGGACCGGCCTGGAGGCCAGGGCTCTGCGTCTCGCCCTGCGTCTGAGCGTGCGGGCCTTTGCCGAGCACCTCGGCGTGGCCGTCGCGACGGTCTCGAAGTGGGAGAGCAAGCGGGCCGAAACCGAGCCCAGACCCGACACCCAGGCCATCCTCGACACCGCCCTCGGACGCGCCGACGCCCCCGCCCACCTGCGCTTCGAGACGCTGCTGTCCGAGACGGCCAGCACCGTGCAGAACGCCGGTCGGCGCGTCACCGCCGCCGGCCCCCGAGCCTGGGAGTACGAATCGTGGGCCGAGGACCTGGACCGCGTCGTGGTCGCGCTCTCCCGTCAGAACTTCGCCTTCGCCGACAGCCTGCTCAGCCGCTGGTTGGTGCGGTTCAACGCCCGGGAACTGGACGAAAAGGGCCTGTACCTTTTCGCCCGCTCGACCGCGCTGCTCGGTGACCTCAAACGCGACCAAGGCTCTGTGCTCGGCCCGCTCTCCGCCCAGCACTCCTACGCCGGGGCTCGCGCGGTATTCACCCAGCTCGACATCCCGCGTCGTGTCGCCCAGCTCGACCTCTCCCTCGTGGTGGTCACGGAAATGTCCGGCAAGCTAGAGGTTGCCGCCCGCCACTACGAAACCCTCGCCGTCGACGACCGGCTTTCCCGCCGGGACCGCGCCAGGGCCCGTCTGTGGGTGGGCACAGCGCTGAGCAAGAACGGTCGGCACGACTACGCGACCCGCGTCATGCAGGCCGCGACCCGCGACTTCGAGGACCTCACCGAACCCGACGACTGGTCGGTGACCCACCAGAAACTCGCCCTCGCCCGCCGTGGCGCCGGCGACCTCACCCAGGCCCTGCACTTCATCGACATCGCTCGCAGCAGCGGGGCCGCCGACTCCCCGATGCAACGCGTACGGCTGGACACCGCTCATGGCCACATCCTGCTCTCCGACGCGGCGACCCGGGATGATGGACTCCGCGTCCTCGATCAGGCCACCCGCACGGCCGCGCAGTACGGACTCGTGCACCAACTGCGCAGTATCGAGGGCATCAAGGCCATGAACGAGGGGCCGACCGGCCCCCGGCGACGGTGACCAGGGAGAGACGCGTGAGCGACAACCAGCAGGCCATCACCGAGGACCAGTGGCGCCGGGCCGCGCTCATCTGGGACTACCACCAGATGCACCACCAGCTGCGGCCCGTCGACGTGGCGATCGGGCTGGGCAGCCACGACCTCGGCGTCGCCACCCACTCCGTCGAGCTGTACCGCGCCGGGCTGTTCCCGACCCTGGTCTTCACCGGCGGCAACAGCCCCACCACCGCCAAGGTCTTCCCGCGCGGCGAAGCCGTCCACTTTCGCGAGCACGCCATTGACCTCGGCGTCCCCGCCGAGGCGATCCTGCTGGAACCGGAGGCCGGTAACACCGGGCAGAACGTCACCCTCTCCCGAGAGGTCCTCGCCGCCGCCGGCATCACCCCGACGACGGTGATGCTGGTCTCCAAGCCCTACATGGAACGGCGGTCGTTCGCGACCGCCCGCAAGCTGTGGCCCGACGTCGAGATCCTCTGCGCGTCGGAGCCGCTGGAGTTCGACGACTACGTGAAGTCCATCGGCGACGAGAAGCTCGTCCTGGACATGCTCGTCGGCGATCTCCAGCGGGTCATCGAGTATCCGAAGCTCGGATTCGCCATCGAGCAGGAGGTCCCGGAGGACGTGCATGGAGCGTACGAATCCCTCATCCGTGACGGCTTCACCAGCCGTCTCATCGCTTCCTGACCTGCCGGAGCCGGGCGGGCTGTGCGCAATTCACCAGCCCAATTGGTTCCCGAGACTGACCACACTGGCCAAGCTGTTCGCGGCGGACTACTGGATCGTCCTGGACGATGCGCAGTTCACCCGCCGCGACTACCAGCACCGAGCCCGCCTCGGTGCCCTCGACGAACCGGATCGTCGGCAGTGGCTCACCGTCCCCACACGCCTCCCCCACGGACGGCCGACTCTCATCCGGGACACGTTGATCGACGATCCCGACCGAGCCCGTCGGAAGACCGCGGGTGTACTGCGGCAGCACTACAGAGCGAGCCCACACTGGCCGGCCCTCGCACGGACCCTGGACCCAGTACTGGACGCCTTCGGCACCGGCAGGACCGCCACTGTTGCCACAACCTCCACCCGCGTTCTGCTCGACCTGCTTGGCTGGCAGGGACAGATCCTCGCCAGCAGCGATCTGCCCTCCCGCCCGGGACGTTCCCAGAGGCTCGCCGATCTCTGCGCCGTAACCGGCGCCCGCGCGTACGTGTGCGGGACCGGCGGCATGACCTACCTCGACCCGGCACCGTTCGCCGCCGAGGGCATCGCCGTCATGCCGTTCCAGCCGCCGACGACCACCATCTGGTCCTCCAGCCGAAGGCTCAGTGCGCTGTGGGCGTTGGCGGCACTCGGCTCGCAGGATGTGGCCGCCTGCATGCAGAGGCTCGCCTTGGACCACGGCCTTCTGGTGGCCGCCGCTTGACTGCTGCCCCTTCGCGCTTTGTCCGGATCAGCGGTGTGGGCGGCTCGGCCGGCTCGTGGGAGCTGCGGTTGTCGTCGGCGGCCGGGCGGCGGGGGAAGGGGTGCCCAAGGCTGATGCGGTGGTGCTTCGCAGCCGGGCCGCCTCGGCGCGGCGGTTGGGTGCGGGGTTGCGGCTGGTGTGCTGGATGCGGGTGATCAGGACGCGGGCGGGCCTGTGGGCGGTTCCGAGCTCTCGGCGGCGGCCGCTTCCCTGAGGAGCCGGTGGGGTTTGTGGCCGCCGGCTTCGGCGTCGGCGAGGACGGCGGCGAGCGCGGGCCAGCCGGGGTCGGTGAGGATCCGCTCGGCGTGTTCGGGAACGGCGGCGCGTACGTCGTTGGCAAGGTCGCGACGAGTCTCCTCCTTGGGACGGCGGGCTTCGAGTTCGGTGAGCGTCGGAGTGAGCGCGTCGTCGGCTGCGGACTGGAGATGCTTGACGGCTTGGCGGGCGGCGTCGGCCTGGTGGGCGTGGCCCTTGGCTTCATGCCAGCGTCCGGCGAGGATGGCGGCCCTGACGAGTGCGGCGGTCAGGGCTGCGAGGGCACTGCCGTCGGGGCCGGTGGCGGTGTTGGCGATGTCGCGGGCCGCGGTCCGCAGGGCGTGGGCGGCACGGTCTTCGGCCCGGATTTGAGAGCGCTGGGCGCGGGCGAATGCCCGGCTGGCCGAGTGCAGTTGGGCGCAGAGGTTGACGGGGGCTTTCTGGGCGGTGGCTTCGATCAGTTCGCCCAGGGCGGTGATGTGCGCCTGTGTCCGTGCGTCCTCGTCGGCGCTCGTGCCGGTGGCCTCTGTGCGGAGGGTGTCGAGGGCTTCGGTGGCCTGATGCCAGGGAGTGGTGGGTCGGTTGCGGCGGGCGGTGGGGTGTTCCTCGGGCGCGCTGGTTTCCAGGCGGGTTTTAATCTTGGGCAGGGTCAGGTCGGGGGCGATCTTCCCGCCGGGGTGGTAGATCTGCTCGCCGTCCTTGTTCAGGTCGCCGGGCCGGCCGACGGCGTAGCCGAGGAGGTCTCCGGACGGGCCGCGCCGGGGCTTGACCAGGATCTCGTCGGCTTCGAGGTAGGCAAGGAGTTCCTCGGCGCTGGTGGCGTGTGGGATGGCGGCGCGGATACGGTCTTGGAGCCACTGGCGGCTGGTCTGCTCCCAGCCGAGGCGCTCGGCTTTGTGCATCTCGGCCTGGGTGGGGCGCCGGTCGGCGGTGCGGTCTTGCAACCAACGACCAGCCCGTAACTTCACGGCCTTGGGGTAAAGCCCCTGTTCCCGGGCTTGCGTTGGGTGATTTCCATGTCGATTCCGAGGCGGGCGGCGTGTTCGACGAGGTGCTTACGGTAGCCGCCGTCGACCCAGACCGTTCGGATCATGGGGTGCTCGGCATCCGCCTCCGGGGCCCGGCCTGGCAACCGCTTTCGAATTAGCCCTGATCGCAGGATGGGGCGCAATAAGCCTCTTTGTCCCCATATGAGAAAAGTACCTCTTGACGTGTGCCAATCAACGCCAATACCGTTTCGGCCGTTGGTGCTCTACCACGATCCGAGTGTATTCATCGGGAGGTATATCTCTATGCGCAAGCTCGTGCTCACCGGAGCCCTGTTCATGCGACTCACCCGCAAGGACCGACTGACCGCCCCGTACTCGTATTACTGATCGGCGCGGAAAGTAGCTGCCGGGGTGTACGAGCGCTGCTCGCACACCCCGGTAGTCCCGGAAAGGTGAAAGGCAGGGCGGGGTGGCAGGGAAAACGCTGGTAGACATACCGGGGCCGGCAGGCGACCGCGTACTCGGAAATCTTCAAGAATTCAGCACCGATCCACTCCGGTTTCTCACCGCATGCGCGAGGGAGTACGGGGACATCGTCCGCATCAGTCCGCGGAACGTCCTGCTCGCGGGCCCTGAGCACGTCGAGCGCATGCTCGTCGACCGCAACGCCGACTTCGTCAAGCAAGGCCCCGAGACCCGGCGTGCGGGACGCAGGCAGAGCCTGCCGCTGTCCACCATGAGCGCTGACGGGGAGGACTGGAAGGCCAAGCGTCGGCGCATCCAGCCAGCCTTCGGCCGGGAACTGTCCGCGACGGCCGCCGCCGCCATGCGCGGGCAGGGCGAACGGATGCTGGAGCAGTGGCGTCCGGGCCAGGTGCGGGACCTGCAGCAGGACGTGTCAGTGGTGACCCTGCGCCTGGTCACGGCTCTGATGTTCGGCGAGGAGTACACCGACTCGGAGGTCGCCGAAGTCGCCGGGATGGTAGTTCCGATCATGGAACTCTCCGCCTCGCCGGTGGTGCTCCCCGAGTGGCTTCCCACCCGTCGCAAGCTGCAGATCCGCCGCAATCTCCGTCGGGTCGAACGGACTCTCGCCCGAGTCGCCGCCTCGGGCCGCGCAGCGGACCCGAAAGCCGCGCCCGTGCTGCACGCGCTGCTCCACGGCACGCCGACGCCCACGTCGGCCGAGGTGAACGACGAACTGGCAACCCTGCTCATGGCCGGATACGAGACCACGAATGACGCCGTGGTGTGGGCCAGTGTCCTGCTCGCCCGAAATCCGGATGCGGCGGAGCGCGTGTACCGCGAAACGGAGAAAGCGCTCGCTGGGAATGCCACCGGGATGGCGCTGCTGGGCGAACTGCCGTACACCGACGCTGTTCTGCGGGAAAGCCTCCGGTTGTACTCACCAGTCTGGATGACCAGCCGGGACGCCCGTATCGATGTGAAGTTCTCGGACTACGTTATTCCGGCTGGCACCACGGTCACGGTGAGTCAGTGGGTGAACCACCGCGACCCGCGGTACTGGAAGCAGGCCGGAGAATTCCGCCCAGAACGCTGGCTGGGGAAGGAGCCGACGGAAGTTCCACGCGGCTCCTACTTCCCCTTCGGACTCGGCCCGCGTACGTGCTTCGGCGCCTCCCTCGCAGGGGTCGAGGCCGTCAGCCTGCTGGCCACTGTCTGGTCCCGCTTCCGCCTCCGCCTCGCGACCCCGGAGTCCGTCCGCCCTCGTCCAGCCCTCGCCCTGCAACCGCTGGACGCACGCTTCACGGTAGAGGCATGGTGATTAACGGGGATCTACAAGGCGAAGCGGGCCGCTCCGCTGAGTCCGGACGGGCCGAGCGAGGTCGGTCATGGCGAGGTGGATCATGGCTTCGGAGCGGGTGGGCAGGGTTTCGTAGTCGCGGGCCAGGCGGCGCGAATGCATCAGCCATGCGAACGTGCGCTCCACCACCCAACGGCGGGGCAGCACCACGAACCCTTCCATGTCGTCGGTGCGTTTGACGACCTGCAGGGCCAGGGTGAGTTTCTCTCTCGCCCAGTCGATGAGGCCGCCGGTGTAACCGCCGCCGGCCCAGACAAGGATGATCTCCCGGTGCAGTGACCGCAGTCGCCGCAGCAGAGGCACGGCCGCCTCCCGGTCGCCCACGTTCGCGGCGGTCACCGCGACGACCAGCAGCAGGCCGAGCGTGTCGGTCACGATGTGCCGTTTGCGGCCCGGCACCTTCTTCCCGCCGTCGTACCCGCTTGAGGCAGTCGGCACGGACGCGGAGGCCCGCACCGACTGCGCGTCGATGATCCCCGCCGAAGGTTCCGCCTCCCGGCCCTCGCACTCACGGACCTTCCCGCGCAGCCGGTCGTGGAACTCCGCTTTGTAAGTTCGATCCAGGCCCCGCGCGGCCTGCTGGGCTGCGCTGAACGGGCGCTGACCGGTCCAGGGCGAGCCGCCCCGCTACGCCGACGTCCGCGCTCGTTGATGTCAGGCGCGGATGTCAGCGCCTCTCTCTCACCACCTCGATGCGCACTACGGGAGGGGGAGGTCGGCGGGGTCTCCTCGGTCGGTCAGCCGAGTGCCTGGGGTTGGTGGCGGTCGGCTGCGGACGGCTCCGGCACCCCGCGCCGTGTGCCGACAGCGGCGCTGGCCCCTGCGTATCTCAGGTGAGTCCGCTGAACGAGCGGCAGTGTTACTCACGTTGAGTGCTGGACATATCACCCTTATAGCGGCATCAGCGGGCACAGTCCGTAAATCGAACATACGGTTTCTTTGCTCGGCGTCTTTGCCGAGCAGGAATGGCCGGTCGCCCGCTTGCGGGACCGCCGTCTCGGGCGAGCGGACCACCGCGCCGACACGGAAACGGAAGAGGCGAGTTCGATGTTGCTGACCCAGGTCGCTCTTGTATCTGAAACCAACCAGATCACCCCCGCGCAGCTCAACCGCGTGGCGGCCTCGCTGCAGAAGCAGGCCACCCGGGACTTCAGCCCGCTCTGGAACGTCTCCGCGACAGTGGACCCGTTCGACCAGCTGGAGGACGTCCCCGTCGGGTACTGGCCCGTCATCGTGCGCGACGACATCAATGAGCCTGGTGCCGCCGGAGTCCACCTCGATGAGCACGGACAGCCGTTCGCCCTCGTCCAGTACAGCGACAGCTGGTCGCTCACGGCGAGTCACGAGACACTCGAAATGCTGGCCGACCCGACGGGCAACAGGCTGATGGCGGGCCAGTCCCCCAAGCCGGACCAGGGAGTCGTCGAGTTCCTGGTCGAGGTGGCCGACCCCCCGGAGGACCCGCAGTTCGGGTACACCGTGAACGGATTCCTCGTCTCGGACTTCATCACGCCGCACTTCTACGATCCGGTGCCGGCCGACGGCGTCCGGTACAGCTTCGGCGGCAACATCAAGGAGCCCCGTTCGATCCGCGAGGGCGGTTACATCAGCTGGCTCGACCGCACGACCAATGAGTGGTGGCAGCAGGTCTGGTTCGGCACGTCGAAGGCCGAGTTCCGCCTCCTGGGGCGCATGACGCACCGAACCAGCAGTCTCCGCTCCGCCATCGACGCCAAGACGGAGACGGCTCTCCGCATCGCCCAGGCTGGACCGCAGTCCCTCAAGTTCGCCGACGCCCGGACACTGACCACGCAGATCAAGAAGACCACTGCCTCACGGGCGCAGGGCTGGCGGGACCAGATCGAGGCCCTGATGGCAGGCAAGATCGTCGAGGGTGCCTGGGAGGGGGGCGAGGAGCAAAATGGGTAATGCGCCATCCCGGGAGCGGGAGGACTGTCATGAGCGAAGCAGACGAAAAGGCGAGAAGGGCTCGCGCGGCCCAGCTGCATCAGCAGATCGAGAGGATAAAGGCGGGGATGTCGCGGCCGCAGCCGCCCCGCGCGGATGAACCATCCAGCGGCGAAAGCATGCGCGAGTACACCCAGCGACACATGCGCGAGAGCGAGACAGCCGAACCGGATGAACAGGACCAGTAGGACGCCTTGGGGCCGACGGTCGGACACCGTCGACCCCGAGTGCCGTACAACCGAGAAACCCTCGCTGACCTGCTCCTAAAGCACCGGCCGATTCCTCCGCAACTCGAACGCCTTCACCTCGGAGCGGCACTCCTGCCCTCCGGACGCGGCATGGCACCTTCTGATCCGTAGCTCTAGCCGGATCGGTCAGCGACGGCCATACCGGCCGCTGCACGGCCCCGGAGAGGCGGTAGCGGACAGGAGCGGTTGCATAGGTTGCGGTACGGCGCTGCTGTACCGCAAAGTCGGTGCTGCTAGAACCGGGACGCACGATGGTTCACCGTTCGAAATGCATGAGGTTGGAGAGCCGTGGATCTGGCAGAGTCCCTCGACAAGGCCGTGGCCGCCCTAAAAGCTCCGCTGGAGCGAGTTGACCGTGAGCAGGGCTGGACTGATGACCTGCGGCGGGAGATCCAGGAAGAGATCTCGATCAACCGCTCGGCGCTGCGGCGACATGGGCATGGGACAGTCAGGTACCTGCGACCCCGCCTCGATGAGTGGATGGCGCGCGAGGTCGTTCAGCCGGGACGCCTCCGCGATGTGGTCATGGAAGTGCAGATGCTCATCACTGAGGCGCACGATGCAGCCCGTTCACGATGACGATCTTGAAAACCGTCGTGGCAGCGATGTCACCGTGGGTTCAAATCCCACACCCACCGCAGGTGAGCGGTCCCTGACCAGGTGAAACAGTCAGGGGCCGCTGTGCTGTGTGGTGCCCGGTCACGACCATGGTTCCCCGAGGTTCCCCGCACGATCGGGCACGGATGGGGCACATCACCTTCTGACATGGCTCCGTTCGTGACACGGCGGCCGGTGTTTCAGGCGGGATGCCACCGAGCCAGGTAGTCCGGGCCTTCTGGGAGGTAGCGACTACCGGGCCTTTCGTAAGACTGCCACTCAGGAACGAGGCGTCGGGCATCCGCCGGCGCACTGCGCCGAGGGTCGAGCAGCACCTGCAGCTCGTCGTAGCGCGCGTCGATGCCCCCGCCGCCTGGGTGCGTGTCGGTGTCGACCTCGCCGGCCTCGTACCGGGCGTTCCAAGTGCAGTAGATGTTCCACTGCTCTCGTTCCATGTCTAGGGTCGGGCGGTCGACGGGCCAGACGAGGAACTCCTCGGCGTCGACTTCGGGGTTCGCATAGCCGTCGACTGACTTGAAGTAGTGGGGCAGACCTCCGATGGAGGCCAAGCCCGAACGAGGGCCGTCATACCAGTCGTTCTCCACGTAGACCTGCTCGAATCCCGCCTCCAGTAGGCGTGCCCTTTCATCCCGTTCACTCATCCACCCATGATCCATCGGATGCGCCTGGGCGAACAGTTCGCGATGTCCCTAGTTTGGAAGATCCCGTACGCGGATCTCTCCTGAGCTGTGGGGATGCTGGCCTGGGCACGCGTCACGTTCTGCCTGTGCTTCCCCGTGATTCCCCGCTCGTATCCGACCCATCGGGCACGCAAGGGGCACGTTCTGCATCTATGCCTTCTGTAGATGCGGCTTGGCCGTGACGTGATCAGTGTGGGGGCACCGTGCCAGCGTTGGGCTTCTTCTTCGTCATCCTGCCGTGCCTGGCCATCGTAAGTTTCACCTGCTTCGCTGCCTGCCGCGCCCAACGACATAAGGTATTCAAGGCCCTGGCGTACCTGTGCCTGTCCGTTGGCCTCATCTGCGGGCTGACTCCAGTAGGAGTCGTGATTTGGGCTTCCACCCTCTAAGCAGGTCGTGTGGGATTCGTCACCTCGCACCCCAACCCACCACTCACCCCAGCTTCCATCCCGTCCGCCTTCGACCCACACACCGTGGAGCGGGCGTGGTTCAGGGCGTCAAGGTGGAGCGCGCCACTGTACGAACGACCTTGACGCCCTGAACCGCGACTGCTCGGCTCTGCCTGGGTCGAAGGTGGTCGGGATGGGAGCCCACGACGCTCGCCACGCTCCGGCCGGCACTCGCGAACGGTGCCCCGTCCATCCCGGAGTCTGAGCGCCCCCGACACCGCCGGAGGCATGTCTTTGAGCCGCGGGCTTGGTTCTCGTCTCATGCCTTCCGGGCCTATCTCTCGTGGGCGCGCGCCGGTGGCGGCAGCGCCGAGCGGGCCGAAGGCAGGAGCGTGGGCGCAGCCAGAGCCGGGAAGCGCGCCCGGCGGAGCGGAGCGCAGCCGGGTGCCTTGATGAGGTAGAGAAACCTGTAACAGCCCCCTGGCGAGATTCGACGTCTTGGCAACCGGGGGCGCCCGTGATGCCCTGGGCTCCTGGATGCGGGAGGACGGATGGCTCTGTCGCAAGGAGGCTTGCGGTCATGCGGAACGTGGCGACCCTCGTTGAACCGCCCTCGGCCGGTACGCGAGACCTGTCGCCCTGGTCGCTGGACGAGACCCTGACCTTCCTTACCGCCGCACGAAAGGATCCGCTCTACGCGGCTTCGTCCTGGCCATCGCGCTCGGCTTCCGTCGCGGGGAAATTGTGGGGCTGCGGTGGGAGAACGTGGACCTCGACAAGCGGGAGATCCGGGTTCGTACTCAGAGGCAGCGTGTCCGCGGTGAGGCGTACGAGGACGATCCCAAGGGGCGTCGCAGGAAGCAGACGCTTCCCCTGCCCGCTCTCTGCGTCGCTCCGCTCCGCTGGGAACGGCTGCGGCAGGCTGCCATACGTGAAGCTGCCGGTGATCAGTGGGAGGGGGCCGGCTACGTCTTCACCACCAGGACCGGTCGGCCGATCGAGCCGCGCAACCTGTACCGCTCGTTCACCCGGGTCGCCAGGACCGCCGGGCTCCGCGTGATCCGGCTGCATGATGCCCGCCACGGCTGCGCGACCCTGTTGACCGCTGCCGGCGTCGCTCCCCGCGTCGTGATGGAGATCCTTGGACACAGCCAGATCGCGGTCACGGTGAACATCTACGCCCACGTCGTCCAGGACACCCAGCGCGAGGCGGTGAGTCACCTGGACCGCATGCTCAAGCGGCGTCCCGACTGTGGGAGACCGCACCCGTGAGTGACCGCACGCGTTGATGTCAAAAGTAGATGTCACAGGCCCCCAACCATGATCGGTTGGGGGCCTTTGTACTGGTGGGCGCGGACGGTTTCGAACCGCCGACATCTGCTTTGTAAGAGCAGCGCTCTACCCCTGAGCTACGCACCCGTGGATGAAGCAACAGCGTACATGGCACAGGGCCCATGCTCACAAACGGTTGTCCGGACCGACGGGGAGACGGGGGATATCCCCACCCCGCTTACGGTAGCCGCCCGGATTCTCCCCGGGCCGGCTCGCTCTCTACGGTGGATCCACACCGGCGGGACAGCCCGCCGGACCGGATGGGGGATCGATCACCGTGGCACTCCGCACCCGCACACGCACCCACACCCGCGCTCGCACCCGGCCCCGCGCGCTTGTCGCGTCCGGCGGGGCTGTCCTCGTCGCCCTGGCCCTCACCGGTTGCGGCAGCGCGGATGTGGACGGCGCGCCGGCCGAGCACAGGTCGTTCGCGCTGAGCGGGAAGACGCTGACCATCGAATCCGGTGGTACGACCGTGGAACTCGTGCCGGCCGATGTGCGCAAGGTCGAGGTGACCCGGCGCGTCGACGGGTGGGTGGTGCTCGGGAACGGGCCCGATGCCCGGTGGTCGATGCGGGACGGCACGCTCACGCTGCGGGTGAAGTGCAGCGCGGTGATCAGTAACTGCGGGTCGCGCCACCAGGTGAAGGTGCCGCGTGGTGTCGCGGTGACGGTCAACGGGGACAACGGGCGGATCCTCGCGTCCGGGTTCGACACTCCTCTCACGCTCCACTCCGACAACGGAAAGGTGACCGTGCGTGACTCCAGCGGTCCGTTGAAGCTGGAGAGCGACAACGGGGGCCTCGTCACGGAGCGGATCTCCAGCAGGTCCGTCTCCGCGCGCTCGGACAACGGGGGGATCCGGCTCGGGTTCAGCGCTGTGCCGGATCTGGTGGACACCGTCAGCGACAATGGCCGGGTGACCATCGATCTGCCGCGCGGTTCGGAGGCGTACGCGGTGACTGCCACCGCGAGCAACGGGCGCATCTCGGTGAAGGTGCCGCGCAGCGACGGCAGTCCTCATGTGGTGAAGGCGCACAGCGACAACGGTCAGATCACGGTGCGAACGGCGAACTAACCGGCCCGTGTGTTCGTCCTTACCTGGTGGGAGAATGAACCGGGCAGGGCGAAACGGCACGGGAGAGGGATGTGACGGCGACAGACGCGCGGCCGCAGGCAGGAGCGGGTGCCATTTCCGCCGTCAGGGACGTCCTCGGGTTGATGCTGCTGCCGGTGCCGTTGCTCGCCGCCACGCTGCCGGCCGCTTTCGCCGGTGGAGGTACGCGGCGCTGGTTCGGCGGCCGCGGGGAGAGTCAGCGGGTCGAGGCACAGGCGGCGAAGGATGCGGCCGCGGAGGCGTTCTACGAGCTGGACACCGCTCAGCGCGATCTGCAGATCTCGATCGAGACGATCACCGCGGTGGACAGTTCGCCCGCCGCGCGCAAGGTCGCGGACGATTTCGCTGCTCTGGGGCGGCGGATCGACGAGGCGAGCCATGCGTACATCACGGCGGTGGACGCGCACGATCTGGACCGGGACGATCTCGAACCGGCGATCGCGGCGCGTGCCAGGACGGAACTGACGGGCGCCAAGGACGAGCTCGTACGGGTCAAGGGCGAGCTCGACCGGTTCGCCCAGGGACTCGGTCCGCTCCTGGGAAACGCGGAGACACAACTCGCCCGGCTCGCGCCCGCCGTGGAGCGGGCCCGGCAGGCGCTGCTCGGTGCGAGCAATGCTCTCGACGCCGTGCGCGCGTCCGGGCTGCGGGCGGACGATCTCGCCGCGCGCCTGGCGGCCCTCGCCCCCGAACTGACCAAGCTCAACCAGGGCGCCGGCCGGCACGGCGTGCCGGAGACGCTGCTCCGCGCCGATCAGGTGCTGCGCGGCGCGGAAGCCCTACGGGCGGAGGCGGCGCAGCTTCCCGAGCGTGCCGCCGAGATCGACCACCGGCTGGTGTCGCTGCGGACCCGTGCCCAGGCGCTGACCACCCGCGCGGGCTCGGTGGAGCCGGTGCTGAGTGAGCTGAGACGGCGTTTCTCGGCCGCGTGCTGGCAGGACCTCCAGCCGGTTCCGGAGCAGGCGGCGGTCAATGTGCGGCAGGCCGAGGAGAAGCTCAAGGAAGCGGCCAAGGCGCGGGACGAGCAGCGCTGGGCGGATGCGACCTCGCGGCTCTCCACCGTACGGGCCCTGCTGAACGCGACGGACGAGGCGGTGTCCGCGGCCGGCGACCGGCTGCACCGGCTCGACGCCGTGGCCAAGGATCCGCAGCAGGAGATCCAGCGGACCCGGTTCGCGATCCGGGACGCGCAGCGTCTGGCCATGGCGGGCCGCAACACGCCCGACCCGCGCCATGCCCGGCCACTGGACGACGGGGTGGCCCGGCTGGAGCGCGCCGTCGCCGGACTGGAGGGCCGCCACCCCGACTACTGGCACTTTCTGACCGAGACGGAAGGGGTGCGGCAGACGGCTGCGAGGGTGGTCTCCGAGATCCGGGAGGAGCGTGGCGCCGGGGGCTGAGCCGAGTTGTCGGGGCCCGGGGCGGGGCGGATCATGGTGGTATTCCGAAGGAGGCCACCACTATGGCCCACGCTCATGCTCCGCGTCTCCCGCACCTCCCTCATCACCCGCAGCGAGCGGCGCGAGGTCCGGCAAGACCCGGCAGAATGGCCCGGCTCGACGAGCATCTCCCGGTCGATCACCGGCTCAGCAGCGTCTACCGCGTCGGGGCAGGGCTGATGGGACTGGTGCTGCTCGCCTTCGGCATCCTGGGGCTCATCGACAAGATCGGCTTCTTCGACACGGGTGGTGCCACCGTCTCTGGCCTGAACACCAACGGCGCGCTCAGCGTCCTGTCCATCTGCGTCGGCCTGCTCCTGTTCATCGGAATGGTGATCGGCGGCAACTTCGCCTCGACGCTCAACATGATCATCGGTATCGCGTTCATCCTCAGTGGCTTCGTCAATCTCGCGCTGCTCGACACGGACTACAACTTCCTGGCCTTCCACCTGCAGAACGTGCTGTTCAGCTTTGTCGTCGGGCTGATGCTGATGATGTTCGGGATGTACGGGAGGGTCAGTGGCGGGCTCCCGCACGACAACCCGTACTGGCAGGCCCGCCATCCCGACCAGGCAGCCCAGGAGCTGCGCCGCAGCCGGCGGCAGTCCATGCCGATTGCCCCGTCGTAGGAGCGGCGCCGTCGCGGCGCTGCGCCGTCCCCGTACCGTCCCCGGGTCCTGTTGCCGGATACCGCTGCCGGGCAGCGCCGCCGGTTACGCACTCCCCATCGTGGGGGAGGCCGTTAGCCTGGGGTCATGCCTCGTTACGAGTACCGCTGCCGCTCCTGCGGAGACACTTTCGAACTCAGCCGTCCGATGGCCGAGTCCTCGGCCCCTGCCTCCTGCCCCGCCGGGCACGAGGACACCGTGAAGCTCCTCTCCACCGTGGCTGTGGGCGGGGGTTCGGCCAAGTCCGCGCCCGCCGCCCCGTCGGGTGGCGGTGGCGGCGGGGGCTGCTGCGGTGGGGGTTGCTGCGGCTGACCCGGCCGCGGCGTCGAACGGCTCGACCCGGCGGGCGGGCGCTACCTCCTGCGGGAGAGTGTCAGCCCGTCCGCCACGGTGAGCATCACGCTGTCCATCCGCGGGTCGGCGGCCACATGCTCGTTGAACTCCTTGATCGCCGCCGCCCCGCCGGTCGCCTGCGGGTCGGTCACGCCGCCGTGGAACAGCACGTTGTCGGTGACGACGAGGCCGCCTTGCCGCATGCGGGGCACCAGCTCCTCCCAGTACGGGATGTAGTTGCCCTTGTCCGCGTCCAGATAGGCGAGATCGATGTGCGGTTCGGACGGCATCGCCCTCAGCGTGTCGAGCGCGGGGGCGATGCGCAGTTCGATCCGGTCGGCGACGCCTGCCTTCTCCCACGCCTCCCGGCCGTAGGCGGTCCACTCCTCCGAGATGTCGCAGGCAATCAGCCGCCCGTCGGCGGGCAGCGCCTGCGCCATGGCCAGGGCGGAGAACCCGGTGAATGTCCCGACCTCGACGATGTGCCGGGCCCCGGTGAGCCGTACGAGGAAGGCGAGCAGTGGCCCCTGTTCCTCGGCGGACTGCATGCCGGCCTGATCGGGAAGGCGCGCGTATGTGGTCTCGACGAGCTCACGCTGCACCGCGTCGAGCGGCGGGTTGTGCGCCAGCATGTACGCGTACAACTCGTCCGTGATCTTGGTTTCGTTTCCCTTGCTCATCGCAGACTCTCTTCGTGCCTGCCGGGCAGGCTGGTCAGGTCCCCGAGTACCGGAGTACGGCGGGAACGCGGCGGCTGCCAGCCACTGTTCCCTGTCGGTCCGAGCTTGTCGAAGATCGCGTCGACGTGTTGCTCCGCGCCATGTCCAGCCGTTCGGCAACGGCCGCGCAGGTGTCAGAGACCGTGCCGGGCGACGGAGGCCCGAATGAATCGGCGGAGGATCTCCTCGCCCGCCGCCACACCACGTTCCGTCAGGACGTCGACGTGCGGGGCACTCCAGTCGGTGTCGGCGAGTTCGCCGTGGCCCGGACGCCAGGCGAGGTCGGCGGCGAGGAGCAGATCGGCGTCGAGGAGCGAGTCGCCGGCGGCGAGGGTGAGCGTGGCGCCGGCGCGGCGGGCGACCTCGTGCATCGCGGCGCTCTTGGTGAGCGGCTTGGGCACGGCGTAGATCTTGCGGCCCTGGAGGGACACGGTCCAGCCGCGGGGCCCCGCCCACTCGGCCAGTTCCTGCAGCCAGTCCGTGGGCAGCAGCGAGCGTTCGACGACGAGATAGGCGAAGAGGTCCTCGGCGACTCGTTCCTTCAGCAGCCAGGCGGGGTCGGCGGCGGCCACGAGGTGGGCGCGGACCTCGGCGAGCGAGGCGCACTCGTCGGCCAGCCGGCGGGCCACCCGGTCCTGCCAGTCGGGATCGGAGACGCCGTCGACCAGGAGGTGTCCCCCGTTGGCGCAGATGGCGAACTTCGGTGCGGGGCCGGGGAACTGGATGCGGTGGTACTGCTCGCGGGTACGGGTGGTCGTGGGTACGAAGACCGTGGTGCGGGCCAGTTCGTCGACGAGTGCTGCGGCGGTCTCCGTCATGTAGGAGAGCGGCTTGTTCCCGTACACCTCGACGCAGAGCAGCCGGGGGGCGTCCGCGTCCGGCATGGCGAGCTGGAGTGCCGCCGTCGAATAGATGAGGGTGCGGTCGAGGTCGCTGGCGACCAGCGTCACAGGGGCGGTCGGGGTGGTCGTAGTGGCAGCGGTGGTCGCGGTCGTCGCGGTCGTCGCGGTCGTCGTAGTGGCCGGGTGGGTCACTGTGACGCCACCGCCTTGCCGTCCGCGCCCGTCGCTCCGCGGGTGTACTTCGGGTGGATCAGTCCGACGCAGGTGTACGGGAGACCGTCGACCTCCTCGACCGGCACGCCGCGCTGCTCGGCCAGCAGCCGGATGTGTTCGAGGTCGGCACCGGCGCCGCGCTTGGCGAGGATCTTCCAGGGGACGCGTCGCAGCAGTACGCGGGTGGTCTCGCCGACCCCCGGCTTGACCAGGTTCACATCGTGGATGCCGTACTCCTCGCTGATGCGCTCGACGGCCGCCCAGCCCTCCCAGGTGGGGGCGCGGTCGGCCGTGAGCAGCTCCTTGACCTCGGCGTCCACGGCGTCGACGACCTCGTCGAAGTGGGCGGCGACGGTGTCGAGGAAGTGACCGGACACATCGGCTTCCGCGAGCTCCCGGTAGAACTTCGCGCCGTGGAAGTCATGGGGTCCGACCAGGTCGGACCGGAGGACGGTACGGGAAATCAGCCCGGAGACAGTGGAGTTGAGGCAGGCGGACGGGATGAGGAAGTCCTCGCGGGTGCCGTAGGTGCGGACGCAGCCGCCCGGGTCGGCGAGGACCGCGATCTCGGGGTCGAAGCCGTCGAACTCTTCGAGTGCGGCGGCCAGTTCGCGGGTGATGGCGCCCTTGCCGGTCCAGCCGTCGACGAAGACGACGTCGGCGGGGTCGTGGCGGGCGGCCAGCCAGCGCAGGGCGTTCGCGTCGATGCCCCGGCCGCGCACGATGGAGACGGCGTAGTGCGGCAGATCGAGCCCGTGACGGTGCTGGGCCCAGCGGCGCATCAGCACGCCGACCGGGGTCCCGGCCCGCGCGAGGGAGACCAGGACGGGGCGGGGGGTGCGCTCGGCAAGGACCGTCTCGGTGACGGTTCCGACGGCCCGCGCGATGCGGGCCGCCGACAGGTCCAGGGCCGCCTTGAACAGGTCCTGGTACTCGGCCGACGGCTGGTACTCGACGGGCAGCGACTCGGCGTAGTGCGCGCCGCCGCTCTGTATCGCCTCCTCGCGCTCCTCGGTGGGCGCCTCCAGCTCGGTGTCCGAGAGGTCCTGGAGCAGCCAGCCGACTTCTTCCGGCGCGTAGGAGGAGAAGGCTGGGCCGTGGAGGGGCTCGGACAGCATGGGAGGTTCCTGCCGTTCGGGGGCGGTGGAGGTGGCGGCCGACGGGACGTACGAGGGGACGACGGCCAGCAGGACGTGGGAGGTGTGCGCGGCGAGTTCCGCCAGCAGGCCGTCCGGGGCGTGCAGTTCCGGGGTGTCGGCGGCGGAGTCGACGACGACGACCACGGCGTCGAAACCGGCGTCCGCGACGTTGTACGCGTAGCGGACGCCGGGGCCGTCGGCCGGGTTGTCGTGGGCCGGGAAGACCAGCCGGCTCCGTATCGCGTAGCCGGGGTCGTTCACGGCGAGGACGGGGGACCGTGTGGTGGTCGAGTAGCGCACCTCGGCGTCGGTGTGCTCCTCCAGGGCGGTGCCCAGCCGGAGCGGTGCGTACATCAGCTCCTCGAAGCCGAGGACGAGTATGCGGCGGGCTTCACCGCCCAGGGCGCCGGCGATGCGGGCAGCCATGGCGGGAAGGGCCGATTCGAGCGTCTCGCGGTGGGCGGGGGTGAAGCCGTGCCGTCCGCCGTCGGGCACGCCGACGGGCCACTCCAGCTCCACCCGGGTGCACGGGATGCCGGGCCCTGCCGCGCCGGCCCGGGCGGGTTCCCGTTCCGACTCGTGGGCGGCGACCAGGGCCTGGCCCTTCTCCAGAACGCCGTCCGGGAGCCGGACCGTACCCGTACCCCTGGCCACCAGGTCGACGCGGGCGCCGATCTCGGCGGCGAACCCGGTCAGCCGTTCGCGGTCGGCCGCCGACCGCATGTCCACCAGAGCCACGATGACGTAGCGGTCGCGCGGGTACAGCTCGTGCAGCGCGCGGATCGTGTTGAGCACGGTGTTGCCCGTGGAGAATTCGTCGTCCACCAGCACGAGCGGCGCCCCGCTCCCGCGCGCCAGCAGGGCGGGGTCCTCCGGCAGCAGCAGATGCGACGTCGCGTGCGAGTGCGACTCCTCGAAGCCGCCCGCCCGGGCCACGCCCTCGACCGGACGCCGCGTCGAGTGGAGGTACGGGACCACGCCCAGCCCGTCGGCGACCGCGTGGCCGAGGCCGGTGGCCGTCTCCGCGTACCCGAGCACCACCGCCCGGCGGGCCTCCGCCTCCCCGAGGAGCGCGCGCACGCTCACGCCGAGCTCGAACCCCACGCCGTACACCACGGAGGGCCGCTGCGGCACATGCTTGCCCAGCACATTGGAGACGAGCAGATGGGCCCGCTTGGGGTTGCGGCGCAGGGCTAGGCCCAGCAGTTCCCGGAGCTCGCCGTCGTCTTCGGGCTTCCCGTTGCCGACGAGCTCGACGCCCAGCCGCTCCGCCACCCAGCTACCCGACCACACCACGTTCGCCGTCTCTTTCCTTGCTGCGCGCTCGCTCATCGAGACGCGCTCATTCCGCGAGCCCCGCGGCCAGAAGATCCACGAAGCCGACGTCTTCCTTCGCCACACCGAAGACCTCGGCCCGTTGCAGGGTGCGCTCGGCCCAGGCGCGGTGCGGCTTCACTTCATTCATTTTGTTCGTGTATGCGGAGCGCATCACTCCGCCACCGCCCCGCTCCGGCCGCAGGATGTCCTGTGCGTCGCTGAACTCCTCGTGGCTGACCACGGACAGTGCGTGCACCGGCGCGACGTGCGACGGGTGGATGCAGGTCTTGCCGAGCAGCCCGTTGGCCCGGTCGAGCTCGATCTCCCGCAGCAGGCCGTCCAGGTCGTGCTCGATCAGTGCCGTGCGCAGCTCCTCGGCCCGGCCCTCCAGGAAGGGGCTGCGGCGCAGCTGCGGCTTGAACATGCGCTCCTGGAGCCGGAAGTACTCCCACACCGGTCCGGTGATCGTGAAGCCCGTCCCGTCCGCCCGGCCCAGCACATTGACCACATCGGCTATGACCGCAGCGACGAGCTGGACGTCGTACGCCGTCATGTCGGGCGCCCTGCGCAGTCCGTACGCCGAGCAGAAGTCGGTGACCCCGAGCCGCAGGGCGAGCACCCGGTCCCGGTACGTGTGGACGGTGCGGACGATTCCCTGGAGCGCCGCCGCGCGGGTCTCCAGGTGCAACAGCTCGGGCGATTCGAGAACGGGCATCGCGAACAGGCGCTGTCCCCCGGCCGTCTCGGCCTTGGTGAGCGCCTCCATGAACGGAAGACCACGCTCTTCCGTGAACTTCGGAAGTACAAAACCGGACAACAATCGGACGGAGCTGCCGAGCCGCTGCACCAGGTCCGTTATCTGCTCCGGTTCGCGGACCCGGATGAAGAGCAGCGGCACCTCGGCGCCGCGCGCAGCGAGCTCGCGGAACTGCCTGACCAGGTTCTCCTCGGCGTCCGACACCTCGGAGTCGTCGATGGAGTCCTCCAGGCAGAGCACCATCGAGACGACACCGCGCCCGGCCTGCTTGAGGACGTCATCGGCCAGCCGCGGCCGGGTGGCCGGGGAGTACAGGGTGGCGCCGAGGGCGGCCGAAAGCATCCGGGCGGGGGAGTCCGCACCGAATTCGCACGGCTGCTGAAAGAACAGGCCTTCCCGCGCAGCGGGCGAGATGTGCCCGAAATGACGCATGTGATTCCCCCGTACTGCCGGATCGGCCGGACAATGTGTGGCCGGTAATAGTACGTATGGACGGGTGTCGAGGGTTCCCCACGTGCATGAATTCCGGGTAACTCGTCCATTTCACGACGGTTCCGCAGGGCCCGGAGGACGTGGTTCCGACGCACTGCCGAGACATGGGTCACCCCCACGTTGTCTGCGCAGGCAGCCAGCAGGCAGGATGACCGCCATGACGCACGCGATGCTGAAGGGCTCGAACGTCCCCCTCGATGCCATGGCCGTACGGGCCGTGCTGCGCTGGACTCCGGGCGCCGGGGTGCCCGATGTGGACGCCTCGGCCCTGCTTCTCGGCGCCGGTGGCCGTGTGCGCTCGGACGAGGACTTCGTGTTCTACAACCAGCCCCGGCACCCCTCCGGCCTGGTACGCCGGCTGCCGAAGCGCAGTGCCGCCGAGGGGCTCACCGACACCATCGAGGCCGACCTGGGCGCGCTCGACCCGTCGGTCGAACAGGTGGTCATCGCCGCTTCCTCCGACGGGGCCGCCTTCCAGCAGGTCCGCGATCTCCGCATACTTCTCTACGACGCGGCATCGGCGGGCGGTGACCCGCTCGCCGTGTTCGATGTACGGCCGGAGACCGGCGAGGAGACCGCGATCATCTGCGGTGAGCTCTACCGGCGCGGCGATGGCTGGAAATTCCGGGCGGTCGGTCAAGGCTACCCGACCGGACTGGTGGGGCTCGCGACCGCATTCGGCATCTCGGTCGACGAGGCGGAGGCCGCGGCCGAGCCCGGTTCGGCCGTGCCGACGGTCGCCCCGGTGTCTCCCCCGGCACCAGCACCCGGACCCGACTCGCAGGCCACGGTCCAGCACCAGCAGCCCACGTACGGCTACCCGCAGCCCACAGCTGCCCCGCCGGCGTACGGCTACCCGCAGCCCACAGCGGCCGCCCCCGCTCCTCAGCCCGCCTACGGCTACCCGCAGTCGGCCGCTCCTCAGCCCGCCTACGGCTATTCGCAGCCCGCGGCGGCCGCCGTGCCCGCCCCGGACCCGAATTTCGTGCTGCCGCCGCAGGGCCCCCAGTTCGTCCGCTCCTGAGCGCCGCGACGGCAGGCGCCCGCTCAGAGCCTGTCGGGTGACCTCTGATCGGGCGGCCACGCACGCTTCCCGCGTTGCCGAAATGCCCTAGTAGCTCCTTCCCCAAGCTCTCAGCTTCGTTCGAGCAGGGGAGATCCCATCCGAAGACCTTCCGGCGCCTTGGAATCGCACGCACCAGACCGCGTCCGCTTTCCGGTCGAAGGTCACCCGACAGGCTCTCAGGCCCGGGACTTGTAGCCGCGCCCCCACTGCATTCCCCAGCCGTACAGCCGGTCCAGCTCCGACTGGAAGCCGTAGACGAACTTCACCTCGCGCCGCACGATCAGCTCGTCCTTGACGTTCTCCACGGTGAACACGGCGCACGAGCGCGCCTGCGGGGCCCGCTCGTCGAGCTCGATCTCGATCCGCGGGCCGTTGCCCGGGTAGAGCGTCACCTTGGCGTGCGTACGGTCGAAGGCCGGCGTCTGGTCGTAGATGTAGACGAAGAACAGCAGCCGCTTGATCTGGTCCCGCTGGTCGAGGTTGACGTACACGGTCTCCCCCGACGGCGCCCCGAAGCGGTCGTCCCCGCTGAGCCTGATGTACGGCGGCGCGTTCAGGTCACCGATCAGGTTGCCGAGCGGCTGCACCACACCCTTGGTGCCGTCCTTCAGCTCGTACATGCAGCCCAGGTCCAGGTCGACGTTGACCACACCCTGGGTGTGTGCCTGGACCACATCGGGCTGGAAGAGCTTGAACGGCCGCAGCAGCCGGCCGCTCTGCCGCGACCTGCCCTCGATGTCGGACGTGCGCATCCGCCAGGAGAGGTTGACCCGGAGGTTGCCGGTCAGCGCGCCCTGTTTGGTGAGGGAGACCGTGGCGTGCCGCTTGGACAGCACGATGGAGTTGGTCGCCGCGTTGCCCGACTCGAACTGTGCTTCCCGCCCCGGCCACAGGCTGTCCCAGAACGCCATCCCCAACCCCCACATGTCTCGGTAGTGCCCAGGCCCCGCACGCATCACTGCGGGGCGGCCCCCGGGCCGGGTCCGGGTGTTCCCGGAGAACCGTCGCCGTACGGACCGCCCCGCTGAGAGCGTTCCTCAATCCCTACCGGGTCACACCCCGGACGGGACTGACTTGTCGTCGCCGCCTCCGGCCTCCATCGCCTTGTTGCGCCGGACCGAGGACCAGAAGGACCAGCCGATCAGCACGACGCCGACGAGACCGGTGATGAGCTCGTTGATCTGGTACTGGATGGTGACGAGCAGGATGACGGACAGCGCGCCGATGGCGTAGTGCGCGCCGTGCTCCAGGTAGACGTAGTCGTCCAGGGTGCCCTGCTGGACCAGGTAGACGGTGAGCGACCGGACGTACATGGCGCCGATGCCGAGGCCGAGGGCCATCAGCACGATCTCGTTGGTGATGGCGAAGGCGCCGATGACACCGTCGAACGAGAAGGACGCGTCGAGGACTTCGAGGTAGAGGAACATGAAGAACGCGGCCTTGCCGGAGAGCGCCACTGCGGACAGCTTCTTGCCGGTCTTCCTGGCCTCCTCCTCGGCCTCGTGGTCGCGCTCCTCCTCTTCTTCGAGCTTGTTCTCGAAGTAGCCGGAGAGACCGCCGACGATGAGGTACGTGATCAGACCCGCGACACCCGCGAGCAGGACGGTCTCCGCCTTGTCCGCGTGCGCGCCGCCGTGCTGGTGCGCCTGGGACGCGAAGGTCATGGCCGAGACCAGCAGCACGATGAGCGCGATGCAGACCGACAGCATGTCGACCTTGCCGAGCTTGGCGAGCGGGCGCTCGATCCAGCGCAGCCACTGGATGTCACGGTCCTCGAAAATGAAGTCGAGGAAGATCATCAGAAGGAACATGCCACCGAAGGCGGCGATCGCCGGGTGGGCGTCCGTGACCAGTTCCTGGTAGCGCTCGGGCTGGCTGAACGAGAGATCGACCGCCTCGATGGGCCCGATCTTGGCAGTGATGGCCACGATCACGACGGGAAAGACCAGCCGCATACCGAAGACCGCGATGAGCACACCGACCGTGAGGAAGATCTTCTGCCAGAAGGCATTCATCTTCTTCAGGATTCCGGCGTTGACCACCGCATTGTCGAAGGACAGCGAGATCTCGAGGACGGAAAGAATCGCGACCACACCGAACGCTTCCCACCCCCCGTAGAGCACCGCTGCGACCAGGCCGAGCGCGGTAATCGCGAACGACCAGCCGAAGGTTTTCAGAAGCACTGGCTACCCCATCATGTATGTAACGGGTCTCCCCTGGATGTGTACGGGGCTCCCCCGCGCCGTGCGCGGCTTTACGAAACGTTGACCCCGAAGTCTAGAGCGATGCCCCGCAGCCCCGACGCGTACCCCTGTCCCACTGCACGGAACTTCCACTCGCCGTTGTACCGGTAAAGCTCTCCGAAGATCATCGCGGTCTCGGTGGAGGCGTCCTCGCTCAGGTCGTAGCGCGCGAGCTCCTGGCCGTCCGCCTGGTTCACCACGCGAATGAACGCATTGCTGACCTGGCCGAATGTCTGGCCGCGGTTCTCGGCCTCATGGATCGAGACCGGAAAAACGATCTTGTCGCAGTGGGCGGGGACCTGGTTGAGGTTCACGATGATCGACTCGTCGTCGCCCTCGCCCTCACCCGTGAGGTTGTCGCCCGTGTGTTCCACCGAGCCGTCCGGACTCGTGAGGTTGTTGTAGAAGACGAACCATTCGTCGCCGAGCACCCGGCCCGACTGGCACAGCAGCGCGCTGGCGTCGAGGTCGAAGTCGGCGCCCGTGGTGGATCGTGCGTCCCAGCCGAGGCCGACGAGCACCTGGGTGAGGTTGGGTGCGGCCTTGGAGAGGGAGACATTGCCTCCCTTGGCGAGCGTGACGCCCATGATGTGAGTCCTCCCCGAGTCGATGAACCGTCTGTCGAGCGCGTCCGGCGCCGCACTGGGTGCGGCGCCGGACGGGGACGTGCTGGGGATGTACGGCGGATCATGGCCGGACACCTCCTGGGCGCGACCGGGCTGTGCCTTCTCAGGAACGGCCTGGTCGCGCTCTCTGGGCCGTACCTCAGACGTTGACGCCGAAGTCCTGCGCGATGCCGCGCAGACCCGAGGCGTAGCCCTGGCCGATGGCACGGAACTTCCACTCGGCGCCGTTGCGGTACAGCTCGCCGAAGACCATGGCGGTCTCCGTCGAGGCGTCCTCGCTCAGGTCGTACCGCGCGAGCTCGGTGTTGTCCGCCTGGTTGACCACGCGGATGTACGCGTTGCGCACCTGGCCGAAGCTCTGCTGGCGGGTCTCGGCCTCGTAGATCGAGACCGGGAAGACGATCTTGTCGACGTCGGCCGGGACTCCGGCCAGGTTCACCTTGATGACCTCGTCGTCGCCCTCGCCCTCACCGGTGAGGTTGTCACCGGTGTGCTCGACGGAGCCGTCGGGGCTCTTGAGGTTGTTGAAGAAGACAAAATTACCGTCGCTGCCGACCTTGCCCTCGACGTTGGTCAGCAGCGCGCTGGCGTCGAGGTCGAAGTCTCCACCGGTGGTGGTACGGGCGTCCCAGCCCAGACCGACGACGACGGCGGTCAGGTTGGGCGCGGCCTTGGTCAGCGAGACGTTGCCGCCCTTGCTGAGGCTGACTCCCACGAGTCCTCCCATTGGTTTCTTGGGGGCCGACGACTGCCGGCGCCTCCACGTTGCGTTGGCATCGGATCAACGAGTGGATCCTAGTAACCGGTTCCCGGCCAAAACAGGCTTTTGACCGGGGGTCGCCGGGAGATCGTCCGGAACCGGATCAGATCGCGTCGAGGGCCTTGATGTAGTCGTTCAGGTCGCGCGCATCCGGCAGGCCGTTGACGACGGTCCAGCGCACCACGCCCTCCTTGTCGATGATGAAGGTGCCGCGCACCGCGCAGCCCTTCTCCTCGTCGAAGACGCCGTAGGCCCGGGAGGTCGCGCCGTGCGGCCAGAAGTCCGAGACCAGCGGGTACTCGAGGCCCTCCTGCTCGGCGAAGACGCGCAGGGTGTGGATGGAGTCGTTGGAGACGGCCAGCAGCTGCGTGTCGTCGTTCTCGAACTGCGGCAGCTCGTCACGGAGGGCGCAGAGCTCACCCGTGCAGACGCCGGTGAAGGCGAACGGGTAGAACAGCAGCACCACGTTCTTCTCGCCGCGGAAGTCGGAGAGCTTCACGGTCCGGCCGTGGTTGTCCTTCAGCTCGAAATCCGGGGCCTGGGTACCGACCTCGATCGCCATGGAAACGCGTCCCTTCGCTACTTCACCGGGCTGGGCTGTCCGGGTGGACTCCCACCCTACGCAGAGACCTCGGCGGGCCTGCGGACAGGGATGCGCCCGGGCCGGGGACATGTGTACGGGCATACGAAGGCCCCCGCCGGTGCACGACCGGCGGGGGCCTCGTGGTGAGTGCGGTTCAGCGCCTGGCTTTGGCCGACTTCGGGGTGACCAGACGGCTGCCCGTCCAGTCCTTGCCCGCATTGATGCTCTTGGTCTGGGAAAGACCGGCTGTCTGGCCGGCCTCGTTGATATCGCTCGGTTCGACGTAGCCTTCGCGGCCGGTCTTCGGCGTCATCAGCCAGATCACACCGCCTTCGTCGATCAGACCAATGGCATCCACCAGCGCGTCCGTAAGGTCGCCGTCCTCGTCGCGGAACCACAGCAGGACGACGTCAGCGACGTCGTCGTAGTCCTCATCGACGAGTTCCTGGCCGGTAGTGGCCTCAATGCCCTCACGGAGCTCCTGCTCGACGTCGTCGTCGTAGCCGATCTCCTGGACCACCTGTCCGGGCTCGAACCCCAGCCGTGCAGCCGAGTTGGTCCGTTCCTCCGCGTGGTCCGCGGTCGCGCTCACGGGTTGCCTCCTGATCATGTTTCGGAAAATGCTTCAGCCACGCGCGTGCGCGGGGCGTTGGCCGTAGTCCACACGGGCGCGGCGGATCGCGCAAGTACCCAGCGTGCGAGACCGCCTAAACGGTGACGTTCCCTGCCACGTCGCCGCACGATCGGCAGGTCCCTGACTGGGCTCCACACGGCCGTCCACACCCTTTACGTCCTTGCACAGCTTATGCCGTTTCGGTCCGCCAATCGGAGTCGAACAGCCTTTGGGAACGCTTGGACGGGTTGGGCGTATGGTTGCGGTTTGATCCAACCCGTCTGCCGGGCCGCCCCTGGCGCACCGGACATGATGTCTCCCCACCTGGCGGTTACCCCTCGGTAGAGATGACGTATGCGCCGTCGCGGTACACGATGGTGCTGGCGTACATGCATACATCCCGGGGGCATGCCTCCCGTAACCAGGCCCCGTAGAGCAGCACCGAACAGCGAAGGAACAGCGTGGCTTCCGGATCCGATCGCAACCCGATCATCATTGGCGGCCTTCCGAGCCAGGTCCCGGACTTCGATCCCGAAGAGACCCAGGAATGGCTCGACTCCCTCGACGCCGCCGTCGACGAGCGCGGCCGTGAGCGGGCCCGCTACCTGATGCTCCGGCTCATCGAGCGCGCGCGAGAGAAGCGCGTCGCCGTGCCGGAGATGCGCAGTACGGACTACGTGAACACGATCGCCACGAAGGACGAGCCGTTCTTCCCCGGCGACGAGGAGATCGAGCGCAAGGTCCTCAACGCGACCCGCTGGAACGCGGCCGTGATGGTGTCGCGCGCCCAGCGCCCGGGTATCGGCGTCGGCGGTCACATCGCCACGTTCGCCTCCTCCGCCTCGCTGTACGACGTGGGCTTCAACCACTTCTTCCGGGGCAAGGACGACGGCCTGGGCGGCGACCAGATCTTCTTCCAGGGGCACGCGTCCCCCGGTATCTACGCCCGCGCATTCCTGCTCGACCGGCTGAACGAGGCGCAGCTCGACGCATTCCGCCAGGAGAAGTCGAAGGCGCCCAACGGCCTGTCCAGCTACCCGCACCCGCGGCTGATGCCGGACTTCTGGGAGTTCCCGACCGTCTCGATGGGCCTCGGTCCGCTCGGCGCGATCTACCAGGCCCGGATGAACCGCTACATGGAGGCGCGCGGCATCGCCGACACCTCCCGGTCACACGTCTGGGCCTACCTGGGCGACGGCGAGATGGACGAGCCCGAGTCGCTGGGCCAGCTCTCCATCGCCGCCCGTGAGGGCCTGGACAACCTGACCTTCGTGGTCAACTGCAACCTGCAGCGCCTCGACGGTCCTGTGCGCGGAAACGGCAAGATCATCCAGGAGCTGGAGTCGCAGTTCCGCGGCGCCGGCTGGAACGTCATCAAACTGGTCTGGGACCGCTCCTGGGACCCGCTGCTGGCGCAGGACCGCACGGGCATTCTGGTCAACAAGCTGAACACCACGCCGGATGGCCAGTTCCAGACGTACGCCACCGAGTCGGGCGCGTACATCCGTCAGCACTTCTTCGGGGACGACCCGCGGCTGCGCGACATGGTCAAGGACATGACCGACGACCAGATCCTGCACCTGGGCCGCGGCGGTCACGACCACAAGAAGGTCTACGCGGCGTACGCGGCGGCCAAGGCCCACAAGGGCCAGCCGACGGTGATCCTCGCGCAGACGGTCAAGGGCTGGACCCTGGGTCCGAACTTCGAGGGCCGCAACGCGACCCACCAGATGAAGAAGCTCACGGTCGAGGACCTCAAGCGGTTCCGCGACCGGCTGCACATCCCGATCACGGACAAGCAGCTGGACGAGGGCTACCCGCCGTACTACCACCCGGGCCGCAACTCGGAAGAAATCCAGTACATGCACGACCGCCGCAAGAGTCTGGGCGGCTATGTCCCGACCCGTGTGGTGCGCGCGAAGCCGCTGGTCCTCCCCGAGGACAAGACGTACGCGACCGCGAAGAAGGGTTCGGGTCAGCAGTCGATCGCCACGACCATGGCGTTCGTCCGCATCCTGAAAGACCTCATGCGGGACAAGGAGATCGGCAAGCGTTTCGTGCTGATCGCGCCCGACGAGTACCGCACCTTCGGCATGGACGCGTTCTTCCCGAGCGCGAAGATCTACAACCCGCTGGGTCAGCAGTACGAGTCAGTGGACCGTGACCTGCTGCTCGCGTACAAGGAGTCGCCGACCGGTCAGATGCTGCACGACGGCATCTCCGAGGCGGGCTGCACGGCGTCGCTGATCGCCGCGGGTTCGGCGTACGCCACGCACGGCGAGCCACTGATCCCGGTGTACGTCTTCTACTCGATGTTCGGTTTCCAGCGCACCGGTGACCAGTTCTGGCAGATGGCCGACCAGCTCGCGCGCGGCTTCGTGCTGGGTGCGACCGCCGGTCGTACGACGCTGACCGGTGAGGGTCTGCAGCACGCGGACGGCCACTCGCAGCTGCTCGCCTCGACGAACCCCGGCTGTGTGGCGTACGACCCGGCGTTCGGGTACGAGATCGCGCACATCGTCAAGGACGGTCTGCGCAGGATGTACGGCGAGAACAGCGAGGACGTCTTCTACTACCTCACCGTCTACAACGAGCCGATCCAGCACCCGGCCGAGCCGGAGAACGTGGACGTCGAGGGCATCCTCAAGGGCGTCTACCGCTTCAGGAGCGGCGAGAAGGGCATGATCCCGGCCCAGATCATGGCGTCCGGTGTGGCGGTCCCGTGGGCGGTCGAGGCGCAGCGGATCCTCGCCGACGAGTGGAACGTGAAGGCGGACGTCTGGTCGGCGACCTCCTGGAACGAGCTGCGCCGCGAGGCCGTCGAGGTGGAGCGGTACAACCTGCTGCACCCGGAGGAGGAGCAGCGCGTCCCGTACGTGACCCGGAAGCTCTCCGGCTCCGAGGGCCCGTTCGTGGCGGTCTCGGACTGGATGCGTTCGGTGCCGGACCAGATCGCGCGCTGGGTTCCCGGTGCGTACCAGTCGCTGGGTGCGGACGGCTTCGGCTTCGCCGACACGCGTGGCGCGGCCCGCCGGTACTTCCACATCGACGCGCAGTCGATCGTCCTCGCGGTGCTCACCGAGCTCGCGAAGGAGGGACGGGTCGACCGTTCGCTGCTGAAGCAGGCGATCGACCGGTACGAGCTCCTGGACGTGACCGCGGCCGGCCCGGGCGGGGCCGGCGGCGACGCGTAGGCACGACCGGACAGATCCGAAGGGCGGCGGACCTCTTGGTCCGCCGCCCTTCGGCGTCAGTTCTCCCAGACCTTGAAGGCCCTGACCTGGTACGGGGACTGCGGCACCCAGGTGCCACCGCCCGGATAGGTCTCGAACTCGCCGGTCTCGGCGCACTCCGCCGACTGATAGGTGGTGACGGGGCGGCCGGTGCGGTTGGCGAGCGCCTGGGCCCGGCCGGCCGGTGGCAGCGGGACACAGCTCTCGATGTCGATGGTGGACAGTTCGTGGACCTGCCGGGCGCCGGTGAAGTCCGGCTTCTCCCAGAGGCAGAGCTGACCTGTCCCGCACGCCCCGAGCCGGACCGGCGCGGCCCGCGGAGCCGATGCGACCTGCGTGGTGCGGGTGGTCTGTGTGGCCGGTGCGGTCTCTGCGGCCTGTACGGCCTGCGGGATGAGCGCGGTGACGGCCAGTGCGGCGGCAAGCGCAGTCGTACGCATATCAATCAACCCCCGTGGTGGTGTGGATCACTTGCACGCACCCTGACCTGCGGGGCAGCGCCACGGGAAGGGGCGCGGGGCCGGACCACCCGGATAGGCGACAGCCCCGCCGGACGGATCCGGCGGGGCTGTCGTGGGCGCTGTGTTGACGCTCGGGCGTCCTCGGCGCGAGGAGTCGGCGAGGGCCGGCGGCGGGCTCAGATGTGGCCCGTGCCCGCGCCCGCCTCCGCATTCGCACCGCGCTTGGTGAGCGTGGCGACCAGCGCCGCGATCACCGCGACCACGCCGGCGACCATGAATGCCGTGCCCATGCCCGACACGAACGTGTCATGTGCGACGCCCGTGATCTTCTCCGCGACCGGACCCGGCATGCCGGACGCCACCGGCGGGATCCCGACCTCGACGGCCGAGGACGCCTGGTCCAGCTGCTGCGGCGAGAGCGGCGGAAGCTCCGCGGCAGCCCAGTTGTCAGCGAGCTTCGCGTCGACCTGCGAGGCCATGACCGCACCCAGCACCGCCGTACCGAGGCTGCCGCCAACCTGCATCGCGGCCTGCTGAAGACCGCCCGCGACGCCGGAGAGCTCCATCGGGGCGTTGCCCACGATGACCTCGGTGGCGCCGACCATCACCGGGGCGAGGCCGAGGCCGAGCAGACCGAACCAGATGGACATCGTCAGGGTGCCGGTGCCGGTGTCCAGCTGGGACATCCCGAACATCGCGACCGCGGTGCACACCATGCCGCCGACGAGCGGGGCGCGCGGGCCGAGCTTGGTGATCAGCAGGCCCGCGAGCGGGGAGCCGACGATCATCATCCCGGTCAGCGGCAGCAGGTGCAGACCGCTGTCGACGGGGCTCAGACCGTGCACGGTCTGGAGGTAGAAGGTGACGAAGAACAGCCCGCCCATGAAGGCGAACGCCATCAGCACCATCAGGACCACACCCGCGGACAGCGGCAACGAGCGGAACATCGCCAGCGGGATCAGCGGCTCCCTGACGTTCTTCTGGGAGAGGGCGAACACCACGAACAGGGCCACCGCCGCCCCCAGGAAGCCGAGCGTCCTGAAGTCGCCCCAGCCCCACTCCGCACCCTTGATGAGCGCCCAGATCAGGCAGAACATCGCCTGCGACAGCAGCACGATGCCGCCGATGTCGAAGGAGCGCGGCGCGTTCTCGGCGCGGTGGTCCTTGAGGATCACCACGCCGAGCAGGAGCGCGATCACTCCGACCGGCACATTGATGAAGAAGACGGACTGCCAGCTGACGTGCTCGACGAGGACGCCGCCGAGGATCGGACCGCCCGCCGTCGAGGCGCCGATGACCATGCCCCAGATACCGATCGCCATGTTCAGCTTCTCGGCCGGGAAGGTGGCGCGCAGCAGGCCGAGCGCGGCCGGCATCAGCAGGGCGCCGAAGAGACCCTGCAGCACCCGGAACGCGATGACCATGGCCACGCTGCTGGAGAAACCGATGGCTCCCGATGCCGCGGCGAAGCCCACGACACCGATCAGGAAGGTCTGGCGGTGGCCGAACCGGTCACCGAGCTTGCCCGCGGTGATCAGGGAGACCGCGAGTGCGAGCATGTAGCCGTTGGTGATCCACTGAACGTCGGCGAGCGAGGCGTTCAGGTCCTGCTGGATGGCGGGGTTGGCGATCGCGACGATCGTGCCGTCGAGCGCGACCATCATCACGCCGATGGCCACGGAAAAGAGCGTCAGCCAGGGGTGGCCGCGCAGCCCCTTGGCCGGGGCGGGAGCAGGGGCGCCCTGCGGCTCCCGCAACGGCCTTTCTGCGGTGGTCTGACTAGTCATGCCGAGGACATTAGTGTCAGTCACTGACAGTTGACAAACCATTCCACAAGCCGGTAACTGTCACGTAGCCCACAGGTACCCCTGAGCTGGACAAAGAGACAGAAAGAGGACCACTCAGTGACCGATGTCCGGCGCGCCGCAGAGCAACCGACCGGGCTGCGCGAACGCAAGAAGCGACACACCCGGGACGCCCTGCTGCACGCCGCCCTCGACCTCTTCACCACCCAGGGGTACGACGAGACCACCGTCGACGAGATCGTCGACGCCGTCGAGGTCTCCCAGCGCACCTTCTTCCGCCATTTCGCCAGCAAGGAGGAGGCCGTCTTCGCCGTCCAGGAGATGGTGGAGTCGCACTTCCTCTCCGAGCTGCGTCAACGGCCCGCCGCGGAAGCCCCTTTCGAGGCAATGCGCAGCGCGGTCCTGTGCGCCTGGAACAGTATCGGCGAGGCGATCGAGGAGACCGTCACGGTCGAACTCCACATGCGCACATACCGGATGATCGAGTCGACCCCTTGCCTGCTCGCGGCCCACCTGCGGCGCAGCAGCGACCTGGAGACCGAGATGGCCGAGGTGATCGCCGGGCGCGAGGGCCTCGACATCCGGACGGATCCGCGGCCGCGGGTCGCCGTCGCCGCGTTCTCCGGGGTGATGCGGGTGACCGGGCAGCTGTGGGGGCAGGGGCGGGACACGAGCGTGGAGTCGCTGCGCGCGCTGACCGAGAACTATCTGGACCACCTGGGCCCGGCGCTCGCGGGGAACTGGCATACGCCGGGCGAACCCGCGATCGCCGCGCCTACGCCTCCCGCCGGACAGCTCCGCCCCCGTCATGTGCCGAACGCCTCGTAGCGGAACATGACGGACTTCACAACTGCCGTACCACAACCGGCCCGTGCAGGACGGGAGCGGCGCGAAATCCGTCGGAGCGTACCGGACGCGCGCACGGAGCGTGAGAGAAACCCGCCCCAATTCCCTGCAGGCGAGTGATGTGCGTCACCCGCTTCACAGTGGTCGTCGCGCGTCTCCTAATGTGGGCCGGAGTGACTTCCTTCGACTCCTCCCCCACGCTCACCGCATGGCGCGCGCTGCTCGCCGTCGCGGTCGTGTTCGTGATGCTGGCGACCACCGGCTGGACAGCCGTACGTCACCAACCCTCCCACGAGCCACGCGACATCGCACTCGCCTCCTGGGCGCGGGGGCGGATAGCGGGTCACCCGCTGCCGGACGCCGATGCACCGCCGTTCCGGCTGGCGCAGTTCTTCGCCACGCTCACCGCCACGCAGCGGACCGTGCTCGCCAACAGGTACCCGTTGGTCGTCGGCAATTTGAACGGCGCCCCGGTCACCCTGCGCTACCACGCCAACCGGCGGGCCCTGGTTCAGGCGCGGGCGGTCGAGCGGCTGCGCATGCACGACGTCAGGCTCTCCCCGGACGGCCGCGCCGACGCGCTGCGCCGGATGGAGCGCTTCCGGTCGATGCTGGCCCAGGGCCGGCATTTCCTGGCCTTCGACCCGTCCGGGAAGGGCCACGCCGCCGAGGTGTTCGGTGACCTGGACAAGGCCGAGCGGATCTCGATGGTCGTGCCCGGTGTCGACACCAACCTGCTGACGCTGGAGCGGACCGGGCCGAAGGTCAACGCCGCCCCCGTCGGCATGGCGAAGTCGCTGTACGCGGCGGAGCACGCTGCCCGCCCCGGCACCCGGACCGCCGTCATCGCCTGGGCCGACTACACCGCGCCCGCCGGCATCGGTATGGACGCGGCCCTGGGAAACCTCGCCGCGCGCGGCGCCGTCCGGCTCAATGCGCTCGTCGGCGCGCTGCCCGGCACGTCAAAGGTCTCGCTGTTCTGTCACAGCTACGGGTCCGTGCTGTGCGGTGTCGCCGCGGAAGAACTGCCGTCCCGGGTCGCCGACATCGCGGTCGCGGGCAGCCCCGGCATGCGGGTGGAACGCGCGGATCAGCTGCACACCTCGGCCGCCGTCTGGGCGATGCGGGACCGCAACGACTGGATCGAGGATGTACCGAACATGGAGGTCGGCGGGCTCGGCCACGGGGCCGATCCGGTGGACCGGGGCTTCGGTGCGCGTGTCGTCTCGGCGGGCGACGCCAACGGGCACAGCGGCTATTTCGTGCCGGGCACCGAGAGCCTCAGCAACTTCGCCGCCATCGGCGTGGGCGCCTACGGCTCGGTGACCTGTGCGAGCGCCGACAGCGCCTGTCACAAGGGAATTTCCGGCGCCGAAGGCATGTGACGCGCGTAAAGAGCCGCGACGGAGCATGAATTGCGGCATACACCGAGGGGGGACGTGCGGGCAAGTGCCGCATACGATGAGGCACATGGGTGATGTGCTGGCCGGAATTCATGCCACCTGGGAGTTCGACACCGACTCCGTGCTCATCCGCTTCGAACGGGGTATTCGCACGCCGAAGCTCTTCCAGAGCCTGCGTGAACGCCGCATTCCGCACGCGGCGTTGTCGTCGGTGACGCTGACTCCGGGCAAGCGGGGCACGGTGGTGCTGCATGCGGTGCCGAGACCCGGTGCCGATCCCCTGCTGGAGGCTGCGGCAGGGCAGCTGAAGGACGGCTGCGATCCGTACCGGCTGGTGCTGCCCGCCGAACGCGAGACGCTCGCCGAGTACTACGCGGACGAGCTGCGCGCACTGCTCGGAGCGGACGCGGGTGAGCCCGCCGAACGTTTCATGGTCGCGGCCCCCGAGGCGCCGATGCAGTTCAAGGCGTACGACGGCCGGGCCAGCTTCGACGGGGACCGGATCTCCTTCCGCTGGTTCTGGACGGGTGCCTCCACGGCGAAGTGGAAGGCGGGCGACCAGACGTTTCCGGTCACCGAGCTGTGCGGGGTCGAGTGGCGGTCGCCCGAGGCGTTCGACGGCTACCTGCGGCTGGTCCCACGAGGCGCCGAAGGCGCGGGTTCACTGGCGGGCGCGGGTACGAACGCGGAGAGAGGAACACCCGGTACGGATGCCGCGCCCGGTCCGCAGGCGATGGCCGCGCGGCCCACCCAGGCCGATCAGGACCCGGCCGCGGTGATCTTCGGGCTCGGCTACGGCCCGGTGCACGAGTCGCTGCCGTTCGCGGCCGCCGTCCTGGAGTCCGTACGCAGGAAGCAGTCCGCACCCGATCCGGCGGCCGCCGTCCCGGGTGCGGGGCGCCCCGATCCGGCGGACATCGCCGAGCGGATCCGGCACCTCGGGGAGCTGCACCGGGCGGGACTCGTGACGGACGACGAGTTCAGCGCGAAGAAGGCCCAGCTGCTCGCGGAGCTGTAGCGGTGGGCTGACGGCCTCCCCCACGACAGGGAGTGGATCGGCGAGCGGCGTCGTGCGGCTTCGATGGCAAGGCGGAGGACGGAGTCGACGCGGAGCGTCGGTGACTGACGACAACGCCGCAAGCGGAGTCGCAGGGCGCCGGGAGCTCACTCCCTACCGCGGGGGAGGCCGTGAGGGGCGGGGCACGCACTACCCCCGTACGGGGCACCGGGTCCTGATCAGACCCCGGTATGACGCCGCGCGGCAGGTCCGCTGCCTACGCTGATCGGGCCATGCCGACTTCCTCTCCCCCGCCCCCACCGCCCGCCGACGGTCTGCTCAGCGCCGCCCGCCGCAATCTGCGCGAGCTCGCCCACGGACTGACCCACCCGTCCCATCCCCCGACCCCGCTGTTCTCCGGCGCTCCGAGACCGTGGCAGCGGCTGCTTCCGTACGGTGTCGTCCTCGCCCTCGCCGCCACCCTCATCCCGGTCACGATCACCTACCTGATGTCGGAGTACGGCGTGCCCGGGGGCGTGGCGGGCGCACTCGGTGTCGCCCAGGCGGCGCCCCTGCTGATGCTGGCGCACCGGCCGTTGCAGGCGTGGTGGATCGTCTTCCCCGCCGACATCATCGGTGCCCTGGTGCTCCTGGGGTATCCGGTGGCGACGTACACCCTCTGGCCGTGGACACCACCCGCCATCGTCGGGTATCTCTTCCTGCTCCTCGCCCTGGGGCTCCGCGAGACCCGCCGGACCTCGATCGCCGTCTGGCTGGCCACGGGAGCCGCCGGTCTGGTGCTGCATGTGATCTCGCCCGGGCGCAGCAACGGCAGCGCCCTGCTGCTGCCCACCCTCGGCGCGGTGGTGCTGGTGATCGCCGCGGCGCTGCGGGAACGGGGCGACGCGCAACGGCGGCTGGCCGAGCAGGAGACCATCAGCGAGGCGGAGCGGGCGCAGCGGACCCTGCTGGAGGAGCGCACCAGAATCGCCCGTGAGCTGCACGATGTGGTCGCGCACCACATGTCGGTGATCACGGTCCAGGCCGACTCCGCCCCGTACCGGATCAGCGGGCTGTCCGAGGAGGCGGTCGAGGAGTTCGGCTCGATCGCGGCGAGCGCCCGGGAGTCGCTCGCCGAGATGCGGCGGCTGCTCGTGGTGTTGCGCAGCGACGGTACGGAGGGCGAACGGGCGCCGCAGCCGGGGCTCGACCGGGTGCAGCAGCTGGTCGAGGCAACGGTACGGGCGGGGCTGCCCGCGGAGTTGTCGCTCGCCGCGGACCTGGGCGACGTACCGCAGGCGGTGGACCTGTCCGCGTACCGGATCGTGCAGGAGGCGCTGGCCAATGTGGTCCGGCATGCGCCGGGAGCGCGGACCCGGGTGTCGGTCGCGTCGGACGGGGAGCATCTGACCGTGGTGGTCGCCAACGACCGGGCGGAACGGCCCGGTTCGCCGTTGGAGCCGACGGGGACCGGACACGGGCTGGTCGGGATGCGTGAACGCGTACGGTTGACCGGCGGCACCCTGGACACCGGGCCGCTGCCCGACGGCGGGTTCCGGGTGGCCGCACGGCTGCCGCTGTCGCCCGCCTCCCCCTCGTCCCTGGAGGACCTGTGACCATCCGTGTGATCATCGTCGACGACCAGGCCATGGTGCGGGCGGGGTTCGCGGCGCTGCTGTCGGCGCAGAGCGACATCGATGTGGTGGGCGAGGCGCCGGACGGGCGGCAGGGGATCGAGGTCAGCCGGAACGTCCATCCGGACGTGGTGCTGATGGACGTGCGGATGCCGGAGATGGACGGCCTCGCGGCCGCGCGTGAGCTGCTGAATCCGCCGGTGGGGGTGGTCCACCGGCCGAAGGTGCTGATGCTCACCACCTTCGACGTGGACGACTACGTGTACGAGGCGCTGCGCGCCGGGGCGTCCGGGTTCCTGCTGAAGGACGCGCCGCCCGCCGATCTCATCTCGGCGGTACGGGTGGTGGCGGCGGGCGAGGCGCTGCTGGCGCCGTCCGTGACGCGACGGCTGATCGCGGACTTCGCGCGGCAGCGGCCGGGCGGAAGCGGTGCGGGCGGGCGGAGCGATGCCGTCGCTCTGCGGCTGAACGGGCTGACGCCGCGGGAGACGGAGGTGTTGGAGCTGATTGCCCGGGGGCTGTCCAACCAGGAGATCGCGGGGCGGCTGGTGCTGGCCGAGCAGACGGTGAAGACGCATATCGGACGGGTGCTGGCCAAGCTCGATCTGCGGGATCGGGCGCAGGCGGTGATCTTTGCGTATGAGTCGGGGCTGGTGACGCCGGGCGAGTAAGGGTGGGCGCGGGGGTGGGCGCCTGCGGCGGGCGTTTCCCCTACCCGCCACTTCCCGGAACCGGAGCGCTGCCCCGGACCCCGGTCCGGGGCGCCGGACGGGCTTGAGTGGGCCGAGCACGGCCTGATTTGGGCAGGACGGGCCTGAGAGCCTGTCGGGTGACCTCTGATCGGGGGGCCACGCCCTGGCACGCACGCTTCCCGCGTTGCCGAAATGCCCTAGTAGCTCCTTCCCCACGCTCTCAGCTTCGTTCGAGCAGGGGAGACCCCATCCGAGGGCCTTCTGGCGCCTTGGAATCGCACGCACCAGACCGCGTCCGCTTTCCGATCGAAGGTCACCCGACAGGCTCTGAGCCGGCAAGGCGGGCTTGAGTGGGCAAAACAGCCCCGAGCCGGCTCGAACGGCCGCGTGAGGTGGGGAATTCCCCCGGTACACCCCCTACCCCGGTACCACCCTGAACGTGGCTCCCCGGTGTGACGCCCTCTCACCCACCTTCTTCCTACCTTCCCTCCCGTCGCGCCGAACGGCGTGCACGAGCCGAAGAGGGAGGGCGAGATGCGCCGTTACGCGAGGACTCTGGTCGCGGTCGCGCTGGCGACCACCGTGGTGGCCGGGACCGCCGGCTGGGTGTCCGGGAATGCACAGCAGGCCGTGACCGGGCCGCCGCCCGGGAGTGCCGCATGGCGGTCGGATCGTGTGCTGGGGCGGAAGCTGCCGGATCCGGAGCGGTCCACACCCGCCCAAGCAGCGAGATTCTTCCGGGGGCTGAGCAAGGACGAGCGGCAGCAACTGGTCGTGCGGCATCCATCGGTCGTCGGCAATCTCGACGGGGTGCCCGTCGAGTTGCGCTACCGTGCCAACGCCCTTTCCCTGCAGGCCGGTCACGATCCCCGGTACGCGCATCTGGGCGTGGATCGCGGACGGCAGATCCTGGCCTTCGATCCGCGCGGGCGCGGACAGGTCGCCGAGGTGTTCGGGGACCTGAGGACCGCGAGCCGGGTCTCCGTCGTGGTGCCGGGTTCGGACATCGACGCCGGGACCTTCGACCGTACGCATGACGTGTACGGCACTCCGGCCGGCATGGCGAAGTCGCTGTACGCGGAGACCGGGACGGGCAGTGCGGTGATCGCCTGGGCCGGTTACACCACTCCCGTCGGCGTCGGGGTCGATGCTGCGACCGGTTCGCTCGCAAAGGCGGGCGCCGACCGGCTGACCCGGTTCGCGGACGGGCTGGCGGCCGACAGGATCACCGAACCCGCCGTGTTCTGCCACAGTTACGGGTCCGTCGTGTGCGGTCTCGCCGCGCCCCGGCTGCACGTCAGCGACCTGGTCGTCCTCGGCTCGCCCGGCATGCGCGCCGACAACGTCGCCGATCTGCACACCACCGCCCGGGTCTGGGCGGCCAAGGACGCCACCGACTGGATCGACGACGTACCGAACGTCGAGGTGGCCGGGCTCGGTCACGGGCCCGATCCCGCCGATCCGGAGTTCGGGGCCCGCCGGGTGCCCGCCGAGGACGCGCACGGCCACACCGGCTACTTCGCCCCCGGCACGGACTCGCTGCGCGCCTTCGCGGCCATCGCGGAAGGGGCGGGCCGATGAGCCTGAAGCAGCTTGCGGCCCGGATCGACGCCCGTACCCCCGCTCACCGCGACCGTGCCGTCGACGGACTGCGCGCCCTCGCCCTCCTCGCCGTGCCGACCGGGCACTGGCTGCTCGGCGGCTTCCGGCTGGACAGCGCCGGCGCACTTCACAACGCCAGCCCGCTCTCCGCCTTCGGATTCCTCGCCCCGGTCAGCTGGATCCTCCAGATGCTGGGCATCTTCTTTCCTGGTCGGCGGGTACGCCTCCGTGCTCTCGTACCGGCGCAGGAAGTCCACCACCGCAGCCTGGCTGCGCGGGCGGATGGCCAGGCTGGGCAGGCCGGTGCTCGGGGTGACCGCCGTCTGGGCGGCGATGATCCCTGTGCTGTACGCGCTCGGGGTGCCCGGTGACACGCTGCGGACCGGGTCGACGCTGGTGATCCAGCCACTCTGGTTCGTCGGGGTGTACACGGTGGTCACCGCCCTCACCCCGTACTGCCTGCGGATCGCGCGGCGGCTGGGCGGTTGGGCGGCCGCGCCACTGCTCGGGGCGGTCGCCGCCGTCGACTTCCTGCGCTACGGACCGTACGCCGAGGCGATGCCGTCCTGGCTGAGCGTGCTGAACATCCTTCCGGGCTGGCTCTTCGCGTACCAGCTCGGTGTCTCGTGGGGCGAGGGCCGGATCGGGAATCGGGGCGCCCGGTTCCTGCTCGTCGGCGGGGCCGTGCTGTTCGCCGCGCTCCTGCTCGCCTTCCACTACCCGGCGTCGATGGTCGGCGTGCCGGGCGAGGCGCGCACCAATTCGCATCCGCCGTCGCTGCTGGTCCTCGCGCTGGCCGCGGCGCAGAGCGGTGCGGCGATCCTGCTGCGCGACCGGATCGGCCGGCTGCTGCGCCGTCCACCGGTGTGGGCGCCGGTCGTCGTCATCAATCTGTCCGCGATGACGATCCTGTGCTGGCACCAGACGGCGATGCTGGCCGCGGCCGTCCCGGCGTCGTTCGCCGGTGCGGTGCCCGGGCTGACGACCGGGCCGGACACGATCGGCTGGATCCTGGCACGGCTGGCGTGGATGCCGGTGTTCGCCGGGCTGCTGGTGCTCATCGCCCGGTACGCGCGCCGCTTCGAGGCACCGTGGCAGGCCGGAACGCGGGCGGCGAACGCCCGCCGGGCAGCGGCGGGGCTGCTCGCGGCGGGGTTTGCCGTGTTCGCGCTGGGGATCGCGTAGCGGGGCCGGCCCTCGCCGCCGCCGGTTACTCGCGCGCCGCCGACGTCGAGCTCATGTCCGGGTAGCGGTCCCCTGCGACCAGGCCGGCGATCGGCTCCAGCACGGCCAGCTCCTGCGGCGTGAGGGTGAGCCGGGTCGCCCCGACGTTCTCCAGCAGCCGGCTGCGCTTGCGGGTGCCGGGGATCGGCACCACGGTCAGCCCGTGCACCTCGGCACGCTGCTGCACCCAGGCGAGTGCCACCTGCGCGGCCGTCGCCCCGTGCGCCGCCGCGATCTTGTGGACGGGCTCCAGCAGAGCGGCGTTCGCCTTCGCGTTGTCGCCGGTGAAACGGGGCTGGTACCGGCGGAAGTCGTCCTTGGACAGATCCTTGGCGGCGTCGGCGAACGCCCCGGTCAGGAAGCCGCGGCCGAGCGGCGAGTACGGCACGAAGGTCACCCCGAGCTCGACCGCCGCGGGCACGGCACTGCGCTCGACGTCCCGGCTGAACAGCGACCACTCGGACTGCAGGGCGGCAATCGGGTGCACGGCGTACGCCTCGCGCAGCTCCGCGCCGGTCACCTCGCTCAGCCCGAGCTGCTTGACCTTGCCCTGCTGGACCAGCTCGGCCATCGCGCCGACCGACTCGGCCAGCGGGACGGCCGGGTCCCGGCGGTGCATGTAGTAGAGGTCGATGACGTCGGTGCCGAGGCGGCGCAGGCTGTCCTCGACGGCCTGGCGGATGTACGCGGGGTCATTGCGCACGCCCCGGTACTGCGGGTCATCGGTCCGCTCTATGGCGAACTTCGTGGCGAGGGTGATCTCGCCCCGGTGCGCCCCGACGAACGGCGCCAGGAACTTCTCGTTGGCGCCGCGACCGTACACATCTGCGGTATCGAAGAGCGTGACGCCGGCCTCCAGCGCCGCGTCCAGGGTGTCCCGGGCGGCGGCCTCGTCGGTGCCCCCGTAGAACTCGCTCATGCCCATGCAGCCGAGTCCCTGCACGCCCACCCGCGGGCCGCCGTTCCCGAGTTCCACGGTGGCGATCTTGTTGTCAGTCATCAGCTGCAAGGCCTTTCCGGCGCCCGGCGGGCGCTCGCATAAAAGTCGATCTTGTGGTCGAGGACGGCGAGGGTGTCCTGGAGCTCCGCGATCCGCGTCCTCACATCGCGGCGGGTCGCCTCCAGCAGCTCCTGCCGTTCCTCGAACGTGTGCTCGCCCTCGCGCAGCAGCTCCGCGTATCTGACCATGTGGGCGACCGGCATCCCGGTCAGCCGCAGCTTGGAGACGAAGGCCAGCCAGTCGAGGTCGCGATTGGTGAAGCGGCGCTGACCGGTGTGCGAGCGGTCGACGTGCGACATCAGCCCGATCCGCTCGTACCAGCGCAGCGTGTGGGCGGTGAGTCCGGTGAAGGCCGCGACCTCGCTGATGGTGTAGCGGTCCTGACCCTCGGGGCGGGGATGCGCCCGTGGGGCCGATGCGCAGGCGTCCGTCCGTACGGAAGTGCTCTCCATCACCGTCATGACCCCCACGCTAGAACCTTGGAGTGCACTCGAAGCAAGCCCAAACGGGTCAGGTTCCGGGACGGTCCGGTCGGCGTCCGGCAACGTGGGCCCACATCCATTACAGGCCACGGATACAAGAAGGTGGCACGAAGGAGTACGAACCCACCGGCCGCCGAGAACTCAGCCCGGGACGCCAGGCACCTGGCCACCTGCCCGGCCAACCGCCTTGTGCGCTCGCGGACTTCGGCCCGAGCACACCGGATCGCCGCGAGCGCACGCGGCCCGGCGTCGGCCAAGGCCACGATCAGGCGGGAGATGTTCGGGTCGGACGCCACCGGACCGAACACCCCCGGCTCGGCCCGCAGCATGCCGACATCGGCCAGGCAGTCGCCGCCCAGCGCGACCGCGAGCGCCACATCCAGCAGGATCTTGCACGGCCCGGCACGTGCGCCACGGCGACAGCGCCACTGATGTCAACTGATCCAGTCCGCCCGGCGGGCGGTCTCCACCAGCAGCACACCACCGGCCTGGGACACCACGGACCGGCCTGGGACACCGGGCACCGGCCGGCCGGAGCGCGATGGTTGAGGTGCCATGGCGCGCACTGCGGCGGGGGGCGTCGCGGCGGCCTCCGCCGTTGCTTGGGACACGCGGGCGATGCTGCGGGCGCTGCCACAAGCCTCCCTTGATGAGCCCCCTGGATTCCGTCATCACGCGGAACAGCATGATCGGCGGCTTCAGTGGTGTTCAGGTGTCCGGCGCCTGCCGCAACATCCAGATCACACAGAACACGATCACGGACAAGACCCACGGCGCAGTCCTGCTCTTCACCGGGTTTGCGCAGGTGACGAACACCGGCATCACCGTGGCGGACAACACCATCGAGCGGACCGCGACGACCCCCGGCCGCTTCGGCGTGGAAATCTCCAGAAGCAGCGGCGTCACCCTACGGAACAACGTCATCACCGAAACCGGCCAGGACGCCATCGGCTTCACCCTGCGCGGCCAGACCGTACCCAGCTCCGACGCCACGATCACACAGAACACCATCACCGAGTCGGGCGGCTCCGGCATCGTCGTCACGGCCGGCTCCTACACCGGTCCGATGACGGTCAACTTCAACCGGATCGTCGACAGCGCCTCCGGGCAGGGTCTGGTCAACAACGCGGCTGACGCAATCATCGACGCCCGGCTGAACTGGTGGGGCTGCAACGACATGCCGGACGGTGAAGGATGCGATCACCTGGCCGGCACCGCGGCCGAGGAGATCAGCTTCCGACCCTGGCTGGTGCTGTCGATCCAGTCCGTGCCCGCGGACATCGCGGCCGGACAGCAGGCCCAGATCACCGCCAGCCTGCAAGGCGATTCCGACGGCGGCACCGCGACCGGTCCGTTCTTCCAACAGGTGCTGACCACTTTCACCACCAACCCCGACACGGTGACGCCCAACCCGGTGTTCACCGACGCGTTGCTGCACGCCAACACGACCTGGCCCGCCGGCCAGCCCCGCCCCGAGCTGATCTGCGCCACGGTGGACAACCAGACAGTCTGCCTGAACTTCGAGGCCGCGACCGGCTCGATCACCGTAAAGGTCATCAAGGCCAAGACCAAAGTGGGCGTCAAGGGCGTCCAAGTGAAGGCCCTCGACGCCACAGGCCAAGTCGCGGGCACCTGCACCACCGACGGCGCCGGCACCTGCGACATCAAGGATCTGCAGCCGGGCGAGTTCCGCGTCTGTGTCGTCAAGGTCCCCCGCGACTTCAAGCAGCCCAAGAAGCCCTGCACCAGCCCGGTGACCGTCATCGCGAACGAGGAGACCCTGGTCGTCATCACCCTCCAAAAGCACGAGCCCAAGCCCAAGCCGAAGCCCCACCACAAGCCCCACCACAAGCCCAAGCCGCACTGCGACAATCGGCGGTGCGTGTGATCTAGCCTCGGTCTTTCGTAACGGTCTGTGTCCGACGGCGGGCAGGCCGGCTGTCCGTCTCTCGACCTTGCCGGCCGTGGGCTCGCCGACGGTGACCGTTACGCTCGTACGCATGCAGAGCCTGGCGATGATCGACAACTGGCCCGTCCCCACTGCGGCGGCGGCCGTCGTGCGAGCGGACGGCACCGTCGTCGGTACGCACGGCCCGACCGCGCACCGTTTCACGCTCGCCTCCGTCACCAAGCCGATCGCGGCCTATGCGGCGCTCGTGGCGTACGAGGAGGGCGCGGTCGAGCTCGACGAGCCGGCCGGGCCCGAGGGTTCCACCGTCCGGCATCTGCTCGCGCACACCAGCGGGCTCGCGTTCGACGAGCACCGGGTGACGGCCGCCCCCGGCACCCGGCGGCTCTACTCCAACGCGGGCTTCGAGGTGCTCGGCGACCACATCGCCAAGGCCACCGACATCCCGTTCCCGGAGTATGTGCGCCAGGCGGTCCTGGAGCCGCTCGGGATGACGTCGACGACGGTGGACGGCTCGCCCGCCAAGGACGGTGTCTCGACCGTCGACGATCTCGTCCGGTTCGCGGCGGAGGTGCAGGCGCCACGGCTGCTCGACCCGCGTACGGTGCTGGCCGCGCAGACCGTCGTCCACCCCGGCCTGAAGGGTGTGCTGCCGGGCTACGGCCACCAGAACTCCAACGACTGGGGGCTCGGCTTCGAGATCCGGGACTCCAAGTCGCCGCACTGGACGGGTGTTTCGTCGTCTCCAGCGACCTTCGGGCACTTCGGGCAGTCCGGTACGTTCCTGTGGATCGACCCGGTCGCGGGTGCGGCGTGCGTCGCGCTGACCGACCGGGCCTTCGGGCCGTGGGCGGTCGAGGTGTGGCCGGCGTTCACGGACGCGGTGCTCGCGGAGCTCGGCTCCGGCCGCTGAGCGACGTCACCCGTCGGTCGCTTTCGTGGCCAGGCACTCGAACCAGACCGTCTTGCCGCAGCCGTCGCGTCGCGGCTCCGCGCCCCAGCGGTCGGTGACGGCGTCGACCAGGATCAGCCCTCGCCCGCCCTCGTCGAGAGCATCACCCGCGACCGCGCGGGGCAGTTCCGGACAGTCGTCCGCGACCTCGACGCGCACGCCCCTGGCCGGGAGCAGGAAGATGAGCGTCTGACAACGGCGACCGGGGACGTGCCGTACGACATTGGCGATCAACTCGGTGAGTGCCAGCTCCGCCGCGTCGGCCACGTCGAGGAGCCCCCAGCCGGTGAGGTAGAGGCGCAGGATGCGGCGCAGATGCCGGGCCGAGTGCTCGCGGATCGCGAAGTCGGCGCGGTAGGTCGCCTCCAGCAGATCGCTGGCCTGCGGATCAATTACGTGATTCATGTCACCAGAGTGCAGCGACGTGCTTACGCTCAGCTACGTACGGAAACGAACGCCGCGAGGCGTTGAATGCCGGAGGTGCCCCCGCCGTGGCCAACATCCACACGCTCGACCCTCACGCCTCCCCGCTGGACTACTACGGCTGGGAACTCCGACGCCAGAGAGAGGCCAACAACCTCAAGCAGGGGCAGCTCGGCGACATCATCTTCTGCACGGGCTCGCTGATCGGCCAGATCGAGACCACGAAAAAGATCCCCACCCGTGACTTCTCCGAGCGGGTGGACGCGGCACTCGGTACGGACGGGATGTTCTCGCGGCTGATCGGTCTGGTCCTGCGCAGCCAGCTGCCGACCTGGTTCCAGCCGTACGCGGAGATGGAGTCGTGCGCCGCGTACATCTCCACGTATCAGGCGCAGTTGGTGTACGGGCTGCTGCAGACGGAGGAGTACGCGCGGGCGCTACTCGGTGTCGACCACCCGAGCAAGGTCGATGAGATGGTGGCGGCCCGGCTGGACCGCCAGCGAATTCTGGAACGCGACCAGCCGCCGGCCCTGTGGGTCGTACTGAGCGAAGCTGCACTGCTTCAGGAAGTCGGAGACCGTGACGTCATGCGCAGGCAACTGGCACGCCTGTTGGACTTCCGGGACAACCCCTGGGTGCAGATCCAGGTACTTCCGTTCTCCGTCGGCCAGCACACGGGAATGATGGGGTCGTTCACCCTGCTCAGGTTCGAGGACGACCCCGATCTGTTCTACGTGGATAGCTACGACCAGGGTCACATGACCGCCAATCCCCAGGTGATCAAGGAACGTTCGGTCGGTTACGCTCGCTTGCAAGCCACAGCCCTCTCCCCCGAGGACTCGGCGACACTGATCGCTCGTGTGATGGAGGAACGCTATGGAGACCAGCCGTGAACTGGCCGAAGCACAGTGGCGGAAGTCGTCGTACAGCGGCACCAACGGTGGCGAATGCGTCGAGGTGGCCGACGGCCACCCCGGCGCCGTGCCCGTCCGCGACAGCAAGAATCCGACCGGCCCCGCGCTCGTCATCGGCACGGATGCCTGGCAGGCGTTCGTGGACGGACTTCGCTGAACCACAGTCTCCGGATTGCCGGTTGCAGAGCTGACGGCCCGAGGAACCGCTACTCTCCTCGGCCATGGCTGACATAGTCCGCGCCGCCGCCTCCGACGTCCCGGCGCTCGCTTCCGTACTCGCCAGCGCCTACGCCGAGGACCCCGTCTGGTCCTGGCTGATGCCGCACGACCGGGACCGGCGGCTGCGGCTGCTGTTCACCGCGCATCTGGCGCAACAGGTCCCGGCGGGCCGGGTGTGGACCGATCCCGACCGCACGGTGGCGGCGGTGTGGGCGGAGCCCGGGAAGTGGAAGCTGCCGGTGAGCTACCTGCTGCGCAACGCGGGCACGCTCCTGCGGGCGGGACGGGCCCAGCTGCCCCGGACCGGAATGCGGCTGCTCGCGCTGGAGCACCGCCACCCGGCCGACCCCGCGCACTGGTACGTCGAGTACATCGGCACGCACGCGGACGCGCGCGGCACGGGGCGCGGGTCGCAGGTGCTCGGCGGGCTGCTGGAGCAGGCGGACGCGGACGGGCGGCCGGTGTTCCTGGAGTCGAGCAACCACCGCAATCTCGCTTTCTACCGGCGGCACGGATTCGCGGTGCAGCAGGAGATGACCTTCCGGGCGGGCCCGCCCATGTGGTCGATGTGGCGTCGGCAGGGCGGCTGAGAGCGGTCACGAGCGGGCCGGGGATTCAGCCCGACAGCTCCCACACCAGCACCTTCGCCGGCAGCTCCGCCAGCAGCTCCAGGCCCACCGCCCCGGTGATCCGCGCCGCGTCCCCCGGGCCGAGCGTCTCGCCGCCGAGGCGCACCTCTCCGGCCACCACATGCACATACGCCCGCGCCGCGTCCGGCACCGCCGTGCGCTCCCCCTCGCCCAGCCTGCGCACGTGCAGCATCGCACCGGCTTCCGGGAGGGCGTATGGGGTGGAGTCGGCGATGCCGGAGACGATCGTGTACGAGGGTTCGCCGCCCGGGGAGAGCGGGGACAGCCACATCTGAAGGAACGTCAGCGGAACGTCTCCGTCATTGCGTTCGACGTGGCGTACCCCGGCCGCGGCGCTGAGGTGCTGGAGGTCCCCGGCCCGCACGACGGTCGCATGGCCGGCCGAATCGCGGTGGGTCAGCTCTCCCTCGACGACCCAGGTGACGATCTCCGTGTGGCTGTGCGGGTGTTCGTCGAAGCCCGCGCCGGGCGCCAGTCGCTCCTCGTTGCAGGCCAGGATCGCGCCGAAGCGCAGGTTGTCCGGGTCGTAGAAGGAGCCGAAGGAGAAAGCGTGCCGGGACAGGATGCCGGCGGCCTCGTCCCCGCCCGCATACCGGTCGTCCGCGCGCTGTACGGAAATCACGGGTCCACGGTAGCCCGGCCCGGCGCCCCTGCGTCCCGGCCGGCGACCGGCCGTCCGCTACTCGGCAGTACGACCCGCGGTGGCCCCGGCCCACCGTGCCCGCGGCCCGATAAGGCAGTCTTGTGTCCGTGCCCCGATCCGATCCTGAGCAGCCTGCTGCGAATGACGCCCACCTGCATGCCGCAACCCTGAAGCGGCTGGAGCAGTCCTCCGGCCGGCTGGCCGCGAACGCGATCGCCCGCATGGACGAGTCGCTGCCCTGGTACCGGGCGATGCCACCGGAGAACCGGTCATGGATCGGCCTGGTGGCCCAGGCCGGAATCGCCGCCTTCACCGAGTGGTTCCGGCACCCGGAGGCGCCGCAGGCCATCTCCACCGATGTGTTCGGTACGGCTCCGCGCGAGTTGACCCGGGCGATCACACTGCGCCAGACCGTCGAGATGGTGCGCACGACGATCGAGGTCATGGAGGCCGCGATCGAGGAGGTCGCCGCGCCCGGCGACGAGTCGCTGCTGCGCGAGGCGCTGCTCGTCTACGCACGGGAGATCGCCTTCGCGACCGCCCAGGTGTACGCGCAGGCGGCCGAGGCGCGCGGCGCCTGGGACGCCCGGCTGGAATCGCTCGTGGTGAACGCGGTGCTGTCCGGGGAGGCCGACGAGGGCGCCGTCTCCCGGGCCGCCGCGCTCGGCTGGAACTCTCCCGAGCATGTGTGTGTGATCCTCGGTACGGCCCCCGACGGCGACAGCGAACTGACCGTCGAGGCGATCCGGCGCGCCGCCCGCCACGCCAAACTCCAGGTCCTCACCGGAGTGCTCGGCAGCCGTCTGGTCGTCATCGCGGGCGGCAGCGACAATCCGCTGCACGTCGCGAAGGCACTGATCGGCCCGTACGCGGCCGGCCCGGTCGTCGCCGGGCCCGTGGTGCCCGACCTGCTGGCGGCCACCCGGTCCGCCCAGGCCGCCGCCGCCGGGCTCAAGGCGTGCGGTGCCTGGCAGGACGCACCGCGGCCGGTTCTGGCGGACGACCTGCTGCCGGAGCGCGCCATTGCGGGCGACCCCGCCGCGCGCGACCAGTTGGTGGAGGAGATCTACAGACCGCTGGAGGAAGCAGGCTCGGCGCTGCTGGAGACTCTGAGCGTGTACCTGGAGCAGGCGAGCAGTCTGGAGGGCGCGGCCCGGATGCTGTTCGTGCACCCCAACACCGTGCGCTACCGGCTTCGACGTGTGACAGACGTCACCGGGTGGTCACCCTCCGATGTCCGCTCGGCGTTCACGTTGCGAATCGCCCTGATTCTGGGGCGCCTGGCCGACAGGGATACCCAGTCCTAGACTTTTGTCGGACATCAACAATTCCCCCTACGGTTCTTCGTCCCTGTCCCCACGGGCATTCAGGACCGTTCGCAAGAGAGAGTGTGAGGGTGCTCGTACTCGTCGCTCCCGGCCAAGGCGCTCAGACGCCCGGCTTCCTGACTCCCTGGCTCGACCTCCCCGGTGCCACCGACCGCGTCGCGGCCTGGTCCGACGCCATCGGGCTCGACCTCGTCCACTACGGCACGAAAGCCGACGCGGACGAGATCCGCGACACCGCGGTGGCTCAGCCGCTGCTGGTCGCCGCGGGCCTGCTGTCCGCCGCCGCACTGGCCGCGTCGCCCGATGTCGTCGCAGGTCACAGCGTTGGGGAGATCACCGCGGCGGCGCTCGCCGGCGTCCTCGACGAGGAGGCCGCGCTCCGTCTCGTACGCACCCGCGGGCTCGCCATGGCGGACGCCGCAGCGGTCACCGAGACCGGCATGGCGGCGCTGCTCGGCGGCGACCCCGACGTGACGGTCCCGCACCTGGAGATGCTCGGGCTGACCCCGGCGAACGTCAACGGGGGCGGCCAGATCGTCGCCGCCGGCACCGCCGCGCAGATCGCCGCGCTGACCAAGGACATGCCCGAGGGCGTGCGCCGCGTGGTGCCCCTCAAGGTCGCCGGTGCCTTCCACACGCACCACATGGCTCCCGCGGTCGACCGGCTCCGCGAGGCCGCCGCGGCGCTGACGGTCTCCGAGCCGACCATGACGTATGTCTCGAACGCCGACGGAAAGCCGGTCGCCACCGGCGCTGAGATCATCTCGCGGCTGGTCGGCCAGGTCGCCAACCCGGTCCGCTGGGACCTGTGCATGGAGACGTTCAAGGAGCTGGGCGTCACGACGCTCATCGAGGCCTGCCCGGGTGGGACCCTGACCGGTCTCGCCAAGCGGGCACTGCCCGGGGTGCAGACCCTCGCGCTCAAGACCCCCGACGACCTCGACGCGGCCCGCGCGCTCCTCGCTGAGCACGCAGACGCCTAAGGAGCCCGAGAGCATGTCGAAGATCAAGCCCAGCAAGGGCGCCGCGTACGCACGGATCATGGGCGTCGGCGGCTACCGCCCGACCCGTGTCGTGCCCAACGAGGTGATCCTCGAAACGATCGACTCGTCGGACGAGTGGATCCGCTCCCGCTCCGGCATCGCCACCCGCCACTGGGCCTCCGAGGAGGAGACCGTGGCCGCGATGTCCGTGGAGGCGTCCGGCAAGGCCATCGCCGATGCCGGGATCACGCCGGAGCAGATCGGCGCCGTCATCGTCTCCACCGTCTCGCACTTCAAGCAGACCCCGGCCATCGCGACCGAGATCGCCCACAAGATCGGTGCGGGCAAGCCCGCCGCGTTCGACATCTCCGCCGGCTGCGCCGGGTTCGGCTACGGCCTGACCCTCGCCAAGGGCATGATCGTCGAGGGTTCGGCAGAGTACGTACTTGTCATCGGCGTGGAGCGGCTCAGCGACCTCACCGACCTGCACGACCGTGCGACGGCGTTCCTGTTCGGCGACGGTGCCGGCGCGGTCGTCGTCGGCCCCTCCAAGGTGCCCGCCATAGGCCCGACGGTCTGGGGCTCCGAGGGCGACAAGTCCGAGACGATCAAGCAGACCGTGGCGTGGGACGAGTTCCACGCCGAGCGCCCGGAGAAGTTCCCGGCCATCACGCAGGAGGGTCAGGCGGTCTTCCGCTGGGCCGTCTTCGAGATGGCGAAGGTCGCCCAGCAGGCGCTGGACGCGGCCGGGATCGCCCCGGAAGACCTGGACGTCTTCATCCCGCACCAGGCCAACATGCGGATCATCGACTCGATGGTGAAGACCCTGAAGCTGCCGGAGCACGTCACGGTCGCCCGTGATGTGGAGACCACCGGCAACACCTCCGCCGCCTCGATTCCGCTCGCTATGGAGCGGCTTCTGGCGACCGGTCAGGCGAAGAGCGGCGACACCGCGCTCGTCATCGGCTTCGGGGCGGGTCTCGTCTACGCCGCGACGGTCGTTACTCTCCCCTAGACACACCGGACCTTCCGGTCCGGACGTCCGTACCCTGCAGAAATACATCGAAGGAGCGCCAACATGGCCGCCACCCAGGAAGAGATCGTCAGCGGTCTCGCCGAGATCGTCAACGAGATCGCCGGTATCCCGGTCGAGGACGTCCAGCTGGACAAGTCCTTCACCGACGACCTGGACGTCGACTCGCTGTCCATGGTCGAGGTCGTCGTCGCCGCCGAAGAGCGCTTCGACGTCAAGATCCCGGACGAGGACGTCAAGAACCTCAAGACGGTCGGCGACGCTGCCGACTACATCCTGAAGCACCAGGCCTGATCCAGCCGGCTCGTGTGTCGCCACCCGGCGGTGGCGCCGCTGATTCACGACCCTCTACACGTGGAGAAGATTTTCCAGTGAACTCGACCAATCGCACCGTGGTCGTCACCGGTATCGGCGCAACCACTCCGCTGGGTGGCGACTCGGCGTCGACCTGGGAAGGTCTGATGGCCGGTCGTTCCGGCGTCAAGCCTCTCGAGGGCGAGCGTTTCGCCGAACTGCCCGTCCGGATCGCCGCCCTCGCGGCCGTCGACCCGGGCGACGTACTGCCCCGCCCGCTCGCCCGCAAGCTGGACCGCTCGGCGCAGTTCGCGCTGATCGCGGCCCGCGAGGCGTGGGCGGACGCCGGCTTCACCGGCAAGGCCGGTGAGGACGAGAAGATCCAGCCCGACCGGCTCGGCACGGTCATCGCCTCCGGTATCGGTGGCGTGATCACGCTCCTCGACCAGTACGACGTGCTGAAGGAGAAGGGCGTACGCCGCGTCTCCCCGCACACCGTGCCCATGCTCATGCCGAACGGCCCGGCGGCCAACGTCGGCCTCGAGGTCAACGCACAGGCCGGTGTCCACACCCCGGTCTCCGCCTGTGCGTCGGGCGCCGAGGCCATCGGGTACGCCGTCGAGATGATCCGAACCGGCCGCGCCGATGTCGTGCTCGCCGGTGGCACCGAGGCGGCCATCCACCCGCTGCCGATCGCGGCGTTCGCCAACATGATGGCGATGTCCAAGAACAACGACGAGCCCGAGAAGGCGTCTCGTCCGTACGACACGGGCCGTGACGGCTTCGTGCTCGGCGAGGGCGCGGGCGTCGTGGTCCTGGAGTCCGCGGAGCACGCTGCCGCGCGGGGCGCCAAGGTCTACTGCGAGGTGCTGGGACAGGGGCTGTCCGCGGACGCCCACCACATCGCCCAGCCCGAGCCGACCGGGCGCGGGATCGCTGCCGCGATGCAGAACCTGCTGGACCAGACGGATCTCAAGCCGTCGGAGGTCGTGCACCTCAACGCGCACGCCACGTCGACGCCGCAGGGCGACGTCGCGGAGCTGAAGGCTCTGCGCAAGGTCCTGGGCGACGACCTCGACCATGTCGCGATCTCCGCGACGAAGTCGATGACCGGTCACCTGCTCGGTGGCGCGGGCGGCATCGAGACCGTTGCGACGGTCCTGGCGCTGCACCACCGGATGGCTCCGCCGACGATCAACGTGGAGAACCTCGACGAGGCGGTGGAGGCGGACATCGTGCGCGATGAGCCCCGTCCGTTGCCCGAGGGGTCGATTGCCGCGATCAATAACTCGTTCGGGTTCGGGGGGCACAACGTGGTGCTGGCGTTCCGCAGCGTCTGACCCACGGCCCGCGGCCCGGTACACCGAGGCCCGCCTCCCCCGAGTGGGGAGGCGGGCCTCGTCCGCTGCGCGGGACGTTTCGGGGGCTCTGCCCCCGGGCCCCGCTCCTCAATCGCCGGAGGGGCTGATTTTTGTCGCGCCGGATTCCGGCCTCGCCGGCGTTTGAGGCGCGGGGCCCGGGGCGGAGCCCCGGTTTCGGGAAGGGGCGGGTAGGGGAACAGGACCGCCGCAGGCGCCCTCACACCACCCGGTGGAGCCACCGCACCGGGGCCCCCTCCCCCGCATGCCGGAACGACTCCAACTCGTCGTCCCACGGCTTGCCGAGAAGTCTGGCGATCTCCGCCTCCAGCTCCGTCTCCCCCCGTACCGACCGCGCCAGCGCGGCCCGCAGCCGGTCCTCCGGCACCAGGATGTCGCCGTGCATGCCGGTGACCGCGTGGAAGATGCCCAGCTCCGGCGTGGAGCTGTACCGCTCGCCCTCCGCCGTCGCGCACGGCTCCGCCGTCACCTCGAAGCGCAGCAGATCCCACCCCCGCAGTGCGGAGGCAAGCTTCGACGCGGTACCCGCGGCGCCCTTCCAGGAGAACTCGGACCGCCAGGTGCCGGGCGAGGCCGGCTGTCTGATCCAGTCGAGCTGAACCCGCACACCGAGGACACCCGCCACCGCCCATTCGACATGTGGGCAGAGCGCGCGCGGTGCGGAGTGAACGTACAGGACTCCACGTGTCGTCACCGGGACCTCCAGTGTGGGACGAGGTTCGCCTTCCCCAGCGGCCTCGCGCCCGTACCGCCTTTTCTCGGCCGGTCCCCGAGGTTGTCGTCAGTAAACAGCATCGGGAGTGAATCTCCGGAAAAAAGACAGTATGTGACGTGGTGTGATGATACGAAGCCACCCAAGTGGAGTCGGGTGGCGGAACGCGGCACTGGTTCGACGGGGAAAAGCTACCGTGCAGCGGCGCCCGAGGTGTGACGTACCGTCGGTCCTGGGCCCATGATTCGCACAGCTTTCACCCGGCAGGGCGCGCGGGCGTGTCGCCTGGGGCCATGGGGGGTTGCCAGGGGCATAAACGGGAGGGCATGAGGGATGCAGAATCGTTCCGCGAGCCATCGCTCGCGCACCACTGCCGCCGTTCTGACGGCGCTTCCGGTGATCGCCGTGGCCGCGCTGGCCGGCTGTGACACCGGGTCGGACGGGACGACCAAGGGGTCCGCCGCCGGGCGGCACCACCCGTCTGCCGCGCCCTCCCCAGCCTGGAACCCCAGTCCAGGGTCGGTCGCCGCGGTCGGGGACTCCATCACCCGTGGTTTCGACGCCTGTTCCGTGCTGGCCGACTGCCCCGAGGTCTCCTGGGCGACCGGCACGGACAGCGAGGTCCGGAGCCTCGCCGTGCGGCTGTTCGGCTCCTCGGGCGCGGCCTCGCACAGCTGGAACCACGCCGAGACCGGGGCTCGGATCGCCCAATTGCCGGAGCAGATGGCTCTCGCGGCGGAGCGGAAGCCGGACCTGGTGACCGTGATGATCGGCGCCAACGACGCCTGCCGGGACTCGGCGGGACTGATGACGCCGGTGGCGGACTTCCGGGCCTCGTTCGAGGCGTCGATGCGTCAGCTCCGCAGCAAGGCGCCGAAGGCGCAGGTGTACGTGTCGAGCGTGCCGGATCTCAAACGCCTCTGGTCGACGGGGCGCGACAACCCCCTGGGCAAGCAGATCTGGAAGCTGGGCATCTGCAAGTCGATGCTGGGCCATGCGGATGACATGAGCGCCGGGGCCGAGGCGCGCCGCGCCTCGGTGCAGGAGCGGGTCGTGGCGTACAACGAGGTGCTGCGGAGCGTGTGCGCGAAGGATCTGCGCTGCCGGTACGACGGCGGTGCGGTCTTCGACTACCGGTTCACCGGCCGGCAGCTCAGCCAGTGGGACTGGTTCCATCCGGGGCTGAGCGGCCAGGCCCGGCTCGCCGAGATCGCGTACCGCAATATCACGGCTCGGAAGCCCCCGGCGTAGCCACCGGCACGTGGTCGAGCACGGTGCTGCGGCCGGGCGAGGAGTACGTGTCGACGACCGTGTACGGGTTCTCGGTGCGCTGACCGGATGAGGAGAGCCCCGGGGCGGGGTCAGGTGCCGCTCCGGGGCTCTCCGGTCCGAGGGGCTGCCGCTACTCCTTGATCTCCGTGGCCGCCATCAGGCGTACGTCGCCGAGCGAGCGCGCCGCCTGCACCTCGTACGTGCCGGGCACGAGGGTCCAGTCGTACGCCGTCTCGTCCCAGATCTCGTACGCGCGCCGGCCCAGTTCGACATGCCGGCCGCTTCCGGGACTTCCTGCGGCTGTTGCAGCCGGGCCCCCGGACGCCCCCGACAAGCGCGACGACTCCACCCACGAGTGAGATGACCTGCGACAACACCGATACGACAAGATCGATAAGCGGCACCTGCGAGTGATTCCGAGCGGTCTACGCGTGTCCGGGCAACGCGCTCCGTTCCGCGCCCCCCAGGGTGTCCGCATGACTACCGAGCCAGCCGAAGCGACCTCTGCCCTGCCCTCGCGGCGCACCATGATCGCGGGCGCCGGCGCCGCCGCCCTCGCCACGACCGCCGTGACCTCGGCGAACGCGGCCACGCCCGACTCCCTCGCGGCGCCTGCCGCCCCTGCGGCCCCCGAGGCGGCCCCCGGCTCCGACTGGAACGCCTGCCTGGCCATCGCCCGCGCCATCCTCGTACGCGACGAGCAGGACGAGCCGCTGGTGCCGCACTACCGCGACGTCCTGCTCTCCAAAGGCTTGCCTCGCAGTCGCAAGCCCCCCAAGAAGGTGCTGGTCATCGGTGCGGGTCCGGCCGGACTGACCGCCGCCCATCTGCTCAGCAGCGCCGGGCACACCGTCACCGTGATCGAGGCCAACGGCAACCGGGTCGGCGGCCGGATCAAGACCTTCCGCAAGGGCGGCCACGAGCACGCGAAGGCGCCGTTCGCCGACTCGAAGCAGTACGCCGAGGCCGGGGCGATGCGGATTCCCGACAGCCACCCGCTCGTCACCGGGCTCATGGACAGCTTCGGTCTGAAGCGCCGCCGCTTCTACCTCGTCGATGTCGACGGCGCGGGAGAGCCCGTCAACCACACCTGGATCCACGTCAACGGCATCCGGGTCCGCAAGGCGGACTACGCGAAGAAGCCGCAGGCGCTCAACCGCTCCTTCGGGGTCCCCGCGGAGTTCGAGGACAAGACCGCCGCGACCATCGTGCGGGAGGCCTTCGCGCCCGTACGCAAGGAGTTCGAGGGCAAGGAGGGCCGGGAACTCGTCGAGGGCTGGGCGCGGGTCGTCCAGCGGTACGGACACTGGTCGATGTTCCGCTTCCTGACCGAGGCGGCCAAGCTCGACGAGCGCACCATCGACCTCATCGGCACGGTCGAGAACCTCACCTCGCGACTCCATCTCGCCTTTGTGCACAGCTTCATCGGAGCCTCCCTGATCAGCCCGGACACCGCGTTCTACGAGCTGCCCGACGGCACGGCGACCCTGGCCGACGCCATGTACGCACGGGTCAAGGACCTGGTGCGGCTGGACCGCCGGGCCGCCAGGATCAGCTACGAAGCCGACAGCGTCCGGGTCGAGACGGTGTCCGAGGGCCGTAAGGGCAAGGTCGTGCGGGAGACGTTCACCGGCGACCGGGCGATCGTCACCGTGCCGTTCTCCGGGCTGCGCCACATCCCGGTCACGCCCGCGCTCTCGTACGGCAAGCGGCGCGCGATCACCGAGATCCACTACGACGCGGCCACCAAGGTGCTGCTCGAATTCAGCCTCCGCTGGTGGGAGTTCGAGGAGAAGGACTGGAAGGCCGAGCTGGAGAGGATCCGGCCCGGTCTGTACGACGCGTACCGGCTCGGCAAGGCGCCGGCCGACGGTTCACTGCTCGGCGCGCACCCCTCCGTACCGCCCGGACATCTTCCGCCCAACCAGCGCGTGCACTATGCGGCGTACCGCGCGACCGCCCGCGACCAGCCCGAAGCGGCGCATGTCATCGGCGGCGGATCCGTCACCGACAACGCCAACCGCTTCATGTTCCAGCCCTCCCACCCGGTCGACGGAAGCAAGGGAGGTGTCCTCCTCGCCTCGTACAGCTGGGCCGACGACGCCCTGAAGTGGGACTCCCTGGACGACGACGAGCGCTACCCGCACGCCCTGGGCGGCGTGCAGGACGTGTACGGGCAGCGCATCGAGGTCTTCTACACAGGGGTCGGCGCCACCCAGTCGTGGATGCGCGACCCGTACGCGTACGGCGAGGCGTCGGTGCTGCTGCCCGGCCAGCACACCGAACTGTTCGCCGATGTGCGCTCGGCCGAGGGGCCGCTGCACTTCGCGGGCTGCCACACCTCGGTCAAGCCCGCCTGGATCGAAGGGGCGTTGGAGTCGGCGGTCCGCACGGCGCTGGAGGTGCACACGAGCTGACGTCAGTCACGGACTCAGCGGGCGAGGCCCAGCGTGACGCCCAGTCCGACGAGCACCGATCCGATGCCCCGGTTGAGGACCTTCTGCCACCGCAGCATCGCGGTGCGCAGGTGGGCGTGCGAGAAGAACAGCGCGACCAGTCCGAACCAGCCGAGATGGGCGAGGGACATGAAGAGCCCGTAGCCGGCCTGCCGCCACAGGCCGGTGTCGGGTCCGACGACCTGGGTGAACGTCGACACGACGAAGAGCGTGGTCTTGGGGTTCAGCGCATTGGTGAGGAAACCGGTGCGCAGGGCCCCGAGACGGCTCAGTCCCGGCTTCGACTCCAGGTCGACGGCGAGGTCGTTGCGGGCGAAGAAGGTCCGTACCCCGATGTAGACGAGATACGCCGCACCCGCCAGCTTGATCGCGGTGAACAGGACGGTCGAGGACGCGATCAGCAGCCCGACGCCGAGCATGGTGTACGTGACGTGGACCAGGACACCCGCGGCGACACCGGCGGCGGCCAGGAGCCCGGTCCTCCGGCCGTAGAGACAGCTGTTGCGCACGACCATCGCGAAGTCGGCGCCCGGGCTGATGACGGCGAGGACGGTGATGACGGCGACGGCGATGATCTCGGTCATGGGCTCAGGTCCCCTCAGTCCATGTTGACGCTGTACGGGGACGGGGACGCGTCCTCGTCCCCGTCCTCGTCGTCGGCGGGCGGCGCCACCAGGTCCCGGGCGAGCAGGGTGGCCCCGGCGACGGCGCCCGGCATCAGGAACACGGCGACGAACGGGACCAGGAAGGCGAGCCCCAGCGGTACGCCGAAGCCGAGGATCAGCGTGCGGCGGCCGCGCAGCAGGACGAGCCGGTCGGCCAGGACCATGCCGCGGCGCTGGAGCGCGACGGCGGTGAGTTCCTCGGCGAGGAAGTAGCCGGTGACGCAGAAGCCGATGACGGGGACCACGGTCTGGCCGACGACCGGGATGAACCCGAGGGCGAAGAGCAGGACGGCATAGAGCGTGACGCGTACCAGGATGCGGATGCTGTCACGGGCGGAGATCCACAGCTCGCGCCAGAGCGGCAGCCCTGACTCGGGGACCTCGCCGCCCTCCGTGCGGTCGACCTCCTCGGAGAGCGACTCGTAGAACGGCTGGCCGACCAGCAGGGTCACGGCGGTAAAGGTGATCACGGCGAGGAAGAGGCCGAGGGCGAAGACCAGCACGGTGAGCGTGGTGCGGAGAAGACCGAGCCAGGGGCTGGACCAGTCGTCGGCGAACGGGGTCGCCCAGGCGACGAGGTCGTCGGCGCCGTAGCCGAGACCGATGAGCGCTCCCGCGTACACGACGAGTGTGATGAGGCCGGGGATCAGGCCGAAGCCGAACCATCGTCCGTGCCGGGCCACCCAGCGCTGCCCCTTGGTCAAATAGCTGAAACCCGCCCCTAGATCACGCATGGCGTCAGCGTACTGGTGGCGGCGAAAGGGCCGCACCCTGCGGGGGTGCGGCCCTCGGTCACGTACGAGCCGTACGGGCGATCAGACGACCGACAGCTCGACCTTGATGTTGCCGCGCGTGGCGTTCGAGTACGGGCACACCTGGTGGGCCTTCTCGATGAGCGACTGCGCGGTGGCGGTGTCGACGTTCGGGATGGTCGCGGAGATCGCGACCTCCAGGCCGAAGCCGCCCTCGGCGGTCTTGCCGATGGAGACGGCGGCGGTCACGGTGGAGCCGGAGATGTCGGCCTTCTCCTGGCGGGCCACGACGCCGAGAGCGCCCTGGAAGCAGGCGCTGTAGCCGGCCGCGAAGAGCTGCTCCGGGTTGGTGCCCGCGCCGCTGCCGCCCAGCGCCTTCGGCGGGTTGACGATGACGTCGAGCCGGCCGTCGTCGGAGGAGACGCGGCCGTCACGGCCGTTCTCCGCGGTGGCGACAGCGGTGTACGCGACGGTTATGTCCTGAATGGTCATGCTGAGGGTTCCTCTGCTGTAGCGCCGCGACTCGCGCCCACGATCGCGACGGCCTGTGATGAGACTAACGGGTGCCTGTGAGTGGCTTTCAGGCGAGGGAGACGATCATCTTTCCGGTGTTCTCGCCGCGCATCAGACCGAGGAACGCGTCGAAGCCGTTCTCGATGCCCTCGACGAAGGTCTCGCTGTACTTCAGCTCGCCCGAGGCCAGCCAGCCGGCGACCTCCTGGACGAACTGCGGCTGGAGCGCGGTGTGATCGCCGACGAGCACGCCCTGCAGGCGCAGTCGCTTGCCGATGACCAGGGCGAGGTTGCGCGGGCCGGGGACCGGCTCGGTGTCGTTGTACTGGGCGATCATTCCGCAGATGGTGGCGCGGCCGTGCACGTTGAGCGAGGAGAGTGCCGCTTCGAGGTGCTCGCCGCCGACGTTGTCGAAGTAGACGTCGATGCCGTCGGGGGCGGCCTGGCGCAGCTGCTCGGCGACCGGGCCGTTCTTGTAGTTGAACGCCGCGTCGAAGCCGTACTCCTCGACGAGGAGCTTGACCTTGTCGTCGGATCCGGCCGAGCCGATGACCCGCGAGGCGCCCTTGAGCTTGGCCATCTGGCCGACCTGACTGCCGACCGCACCGGCGGCGCCGGAGACGAAGACGGCGTCGCCCTCCTTGAAGGAGGCGACCTCGAAGAGGCCGGCGTAGGCGGTGAGCCCGGTCATGCCGAGCACGCCGAGGTAGGCGGAGAGCGGGGCCAGGTCCGGGTCGACCTTCACGGCGCGCTTGGCGGGGACGTCGGCGTACTCGCGCCAGCCCAGACCGTGCAGGACGTGGTCGCCGACCGTGATCCCCTCGGCGTTGGAGGCGATGACCTCGCCGACCGCGCCACCCTCCATGGGGTGGTCCAGCTTGAAGGGCGGGATGTACGACTTCGCGTCGTTCATCCTGCCCCTCATGTACGGATCGACGGAGAAGTAAAGGTTGCGGACGAGGATGCGACCCTCGCCGGGAGCGGTGACCGGGGCCTCACGCAGCGCGAAATCCTCGGCCTTCGGCCAGCCGTGGGGGCGGGCGACAAGGTGCCATTCACGGCTGGACGTGGGAAGTGCTGCAGACATGGGCTCGGGGTCTCCTCAATGTCTTACGGGTGGGGGGAAGCGTTCCCGCGGTGGAGAAAAGCTTCATGACGTGAAACAACCATGCTCCTGAATATTTCACGTTGTCAAGTAACCGGGTATCCTGAGTGTCATGGCCACCACGCGAACAGACCCTCTGACCCTCGAAGTCGTCGAGCTCATCGGCACTGTCGTGGCGCGCTACTACGAGGAGTACGACCAGGCAGCGGCCGCGCACTCACTGACCGGCGCGCAGGCCAGGGTCCTGGGACTGCTCTCCCTGGAGCCGATGCCGATGCGCAGGATCGCCCAGAAGCTGAAGTGCGAGCCGTCGAACGTGACGGGGATCGTCGACCGGCTGGAGACCCGCGGCCTGGTCGAGCGCCGGCCCGACCCGGCCGACCGGCGGGTGAAACTGGCCGCCCCGACGGAGAAGGGCATCGACACCGCGCGGCAGCTGCGCGAGTCGCTCAGCTTCGCCCGGGAGCCCCTGGCGAAGCTGTCGGACACGGACCGCGCGGTGCTGCGGGATCTGCTGCGGCGGATGCTGGGCGTGGACGCGGAGTCCTAGGACCAGAAGAACAGGAACCAGCACGCCCCCGTCCTGGTCGGGCTGGGCGCGGGTGCGGGTGGCGCCGGATTCTGGGGCGGTGACGGGTTGCTGGTGGGCTGCCCCGGCTCCGCCGGGTCGCGAGGTGTCCTGGAAGGACTCGGTCCGGACGGCGGCTCCGTCGGAGGGCGTGGTGGTGGCCGCGGGCGGGGCGGAGCCCTCGCCTCCTGGGGCCCCGGTGCCGGTCGAGGCGGCCGGTGCCAGAGGTGCGCGCATCGGTGGCCGGGGCCACGGAGAGACCGTCCACCGGTCCGGGACTGTCGATGTCGCGGCTCGACGAGGGGTCCGGTGCCGGTCCGTCGCTGCCGCCGCTCTCCGCCCGGCCACTGCGCCGCTAGCCGCCCGGGGTGCGCGCCCCGGGATCCGCGCGTGCCCGCCCCGCGCAGGCTCGGCGCAGAGAAAGCCGCTCAGGTGAGGATCCTGTGTGGAAGCGTTGATTCCATGACCACCGCCCCCTTCGGTCCGCTCGAATTCCAGCTCGTCCTGCTCCGCCGGATGGCCGACCACCAACCGGGCCTCGTCGAGGACGCCCGGCACGAACTGAGCGCCTCGCTCTCCGAGATGCGGGAGGCGAACCGCCGCTGGCAGGCGATGGTGCGCGCGCCCCGCGGCCGCGGTTCGCTGCGCCGCTACCGCTCGGTGCTGGGCGAACCCGAGTCCTCCGTACGCCGCCGTATCGGCGACCTGGAGTGCGATGCCCTGCTCTGGCCGGTACCGCTCTGGCCGGATCTTCGGTTCGAGGTGATGGTCGCGCCCGGCGCGGCCGTGTGGAACGAATGGCTGGTCAGAGCCCCGGGGGCGGCCGGCCCTGAGCTGCACACCGTCGAGGATCTGCGCCCCTGGTCGTGCACCGTCGACGAGGTGGCGCGTGCCTTCGCCCCGGCCCGCCCGATGGAGGGCAGCGCGCCGACCCGCTGGGCGCTGGCGATCACCGACCCCGTGACGGGTGCGCTGTACGTAGCCGAATTCACCTGGGGGCTGTTCCAGCGACTGCTGCCCGGCTGACTCCGGCGCGCCGCCCGCATCTGTCGACCCGTCAGCTCCATACTCCCTCCGGCTCATCCCAACGCGCGCGATTCGTCCGGACGGCGCACGATGCAGAGAGGGCCGGCTGCCGCCGGCACCCCCATCAGCGCTCTCGGGAGAACCTGCCGTGACCGTCAGTCTTGAGCAGTTGCGCCGTTGCCATGTCGCCGTCGACCTCGGGGCCGCCCGTACCCGGGTGTACGTCAAGGGGCTCGGGCTCGTCGTCGACGAGCCGAGCGTCGCCGCAGTGAACACCCGTAGCGGCTCGCTCATCGCCGTCGGTGCGCTCGCCGAGCAGATGACGGGCCGCACCCCCGACTACATCCGGGTGGCGCGCCCGGTCTCCGGCGGAACCGTCGTCGACATCGAGATGGCCCAGCGCATGCTCCGCCATCTGCTCGGCGAGAAGCTCCGCCGTCAGCTGCGCCGCAAGCCGCGGCTGCGGGCGGCCGCCTGCACCCCGCACGACAGCGATCCCCTCGCCCAGCGGGCCGCCGTCGAGACCCTGGTCGGGCTCGGCGCCCGGCGGGTCGAGCTGGTCGACACGCTGATCGCGGCGGCCGTCGGCTGCGGGCTCCCGGTCGAGCAGCCGGTCGGGAGCATGATCATGGTGTGCGGGGCGGCGACCACGCAGATCGCGGTGCTCTCGCTCGGTTCGATCGTCACGGCCGCCCGGATCCCGATCGGCGGCGACGCCATCGACCACGCGGTGATCCAGCATCTGCGCCAGCACCACGAGTTGATGCTGCCGAGTCAGTCGGTACGTCCGTTGCAGCTGGCGCTCAGCGGCAACGGTCTGACCCCGTACGGTCCCGCGACGACCGAGATCCACGGCCGTGACGTGGCGACCGGTCTGGCCCGCTCGGTGCACGTCGACACCGCCGCCGTGCGGCAGGCCATCCAGACCCCGCTGACCGCGGTCCACGACGGCCTCGGCAAGGTGCTGCGCGACTGCCCGCCCGATCTGGTGGCCGATCTCGCGGACCGCGGGATCATGATGGTCGGCGGCAGCGCGCTGCTGCCGGGTCTCGACCAGATGCTGCGTGATGCGACGGGCATGCCGGTACAGATCGCCGAGCGCCCCGACGTCTGCTCCGTCCTGGGGCTCGGCGCCATGCTGGACGGCAACATCCAGCCGTTGGTCCTCAACCCGCTGGCCGCCTGACGACCGCGGGGCGGCGTATGACGCACGAGGACCAGGGCGCGGCGGACGAACCGGCGGCGGACCGCTCCATCGGCGAGCTCCCCCGGCTGCCGATGCTGCTGGAGGCGGTGCTCAGCGTCGGCACCGATCTCGGACTGCGGGCCACACTCCGCCAGATCGTGGACACCGCCACCGCGCTCACCGGGGCGCGGTACGGAGCGCTCGGCGTCCTCGATCCCGAGGAGGGCGCCATCACCGAGCTGTTCACCTCCGGTCTGACCGACGCCGAGCGGGAGCGCATCGGCAGCTTCCCGGACGGGCACTCGGGGCTGCTCGGCGTGCTCATCGACGATCCGCAGCCGTTGCGCTCCGACGACCTGACCGCCGATGCGCGCTCCTCCGGTGTGCCGCCCGGCCATCCGCCGATGCGTTCCTTCCTCGGGGCTCCGATCCGGGTGCACCACGAGGTGTTCGGCAATCTCTATCTCACGGAGAAGATCACCGGGCATTTCACCGATACGGACATGGCGCTGCTCCAGATCCTCGCCTCACAGGCCGGGATCGCGATCGGCAACGCCCGGCTGTACGAGACGGCCCGGCAGCGGGAGCGCTGGATCGAGGGCGCGGCAGCCGTCACCACGGCCCTGCTGAGCGGCACGAACGCGGCCGACGCGCTGATGACCGTCGCCGAGCGGGCCAGGATCCTCGCCGACGCCTCGGCCGGGGTGATCCTCCAGCCGACCGCGGACGGCGGCATGGAGATCGTCACCGCGTCCACGCTCGACGACCCGGCCGGCATCGTCGGCGCCACCATCGAGCCCGGCTCTCCCGTACTGGTGCAGCTGCTGGGCGGTGAGCCGGTCTTCGTCGACGACTCGGCGACCGATCCGCGGATGACGACGCATGTACGGACCCGGTTCGGTCCCAGCATGATGCTGCCGCTGCAGAGCGGCGGGCGGCTCATCGGCACCCTCGCTCTGCCCCGGCGGCGCGGCGGCGCGCCGTACACGACGGTGGACCGGCTGCTGGCCTCCCAGTTCGCCTCGCAGGCGGCGCTCGCCCTGGTGCTGGCGGACGCCCAGCACAACAGGGAACAGCTCGCGGTGTACGAGGACCGTGACCGGATCGCCCGTGATCTGCACGATCTCGTCGTCCAGCGGCTCTTCGCGACGGAAATGATGCTCGAATCGACCCGCCGCCGGGCCGCCGCGCCGGAGACGGACGAGCTGCTCAGCCGGGCCGTCGACGAGCTGGACTCCACCATTCAGGAAGTGCGGACCGCAATCTTCGCCCTCCAGCAGCCGCCCACCGAGGCGCCCTCCACGTTCCGCGGCCGGGTGCTGCGGGAGACCGGGGGCGCGGCCTCCGTGCTCGGATTCCAGCCGTCGGTGCAATTCTCCGGGGCGGTGGACGTCCTGGTGCGGCAGCCGGTGGACCAGCAGCTCCTCGCGGCGCTGCGCGGCGCCCTGGCGGCGGCGCACCGGCGGGCCGGGGTGTCGGCCATAGAGGTGGAGGTGGATGCGACGGCGCGGCTTCCGGACGGACGGTCCGCGGTCCGGCTGTTGGTTTCCGACGACGGGCGCACCGAGGACGGCTCGCGCTCGACGACCGTCACCTGGCAGGCGCCGCTCTGAGCGCGACCCGGGTGCTGGAGTGGGCGACGCCCGCCTCACGCTTGAGCCTGCGCAGAAGTCCGTCCAGGGCGGCGGTGTCGGCGACCGTGGCGCGTACGAGATAGTCGTGCCCGCCCGTCACATGCACCACTTCGGTGATGCCGGGCAGCGCGAGCACCGCGCGTTCGAACACCTCGTTGCTCGTGTCGATACGCAGCGTCACATCGATGAAGACCACCAGGCCCGTCCGGGTGTCGGCGGCCGGGTCGATGATCACGGTGAAGCCGCGGATGACGCCGTCCCGGCGCAGCCGGCGCACCCGGTCGGCCGCGGCGTTGGCGCTGAGGCCGACCCGTACCCCCAGATCGCGATACGAGATCCGCGCGTCCTCCTGGAGGACGCTGAGGATTTCCCTGTCCAGACGGTCCATACCGCGATTGTCTCAGCTTGTGCCGGATTGCGACTGCGGAGACCTGGGTCCGGGCTCCCGTGCCCCACATGGAGTACGTCGGCAGGCCCACCGCTGGCGTCCGGCCTTGACTGACAGGGTGGAATCAGCCGTCACGCAGTCCCCCGCTCCGGCCGCCAAGCAGTCCGCTGCGGCCTACCGCAATCTGGCGATGGCCACGATCGGTTTCGGGCTCACCTTCTGGGCCTGGAACCTGATCTCGCCGTTGTCAGGGGCCTTCAAGGAACGGCTCGGGCTGAGTTCGTTCGAGCAGTCGCTGCTCGTCGCCGTGCCGGTGCTGGTCGGTTCGCTGGGGCGGATCCCGGCAGGAGCGCTCACCGACAAATACGGCGCCCGGCTGATGTTCCCGCTGGTCTCGGCGCTGACCATCATCCCCGTACTGCTGCTGATCCCGGCAAAGGACTCGTACGGCGCGATGCTCGCCGTGGGCTTTCTGCTGGGGCTGGGCGGCACGACGTTCGCGATCGGCATCCCGCTGGTCAACTCGTGGTTCCCGCCGGCACAGCGCGGGGCCGCGCTCGGTGTGTTCGGCATGGGCATGGGCGGAGTGGCCCTGTCCGGGTACCGGGTTCGCCCTGGTCACCGTCATCTTCCGGCCGATCGGCGGCTGGCTGTCGGACCGCATCCACCCGGCGCTGATCACCTCGGCGGCGCTGGGGCTGGCCGCACTGATGGCGATCGTCCAGGCCTTCGACCCGAAGCTGGCACCGGGCGGCACGATCGCGCTGCTCTGCATGGCGGCCGGTCTCGGTACGTCGAGCGGCAGCATCTTCGCCCTCGTCTCGCAGGTGACACCGCAGCCGAAGGTGGGCAGCGTCACCGGGATCGTCGGCGCGATGGGCGGACTCGGCGGCTTCGTCCCTCCGCTGGTGATGGGTGCGATCTACAGCGCGAAGGGCTCGTACTCGATCGGCTTCATGCTGCTGTCCGACCTGGCACTGGCCGGGTGTGTGTACGCGTACGGGCGGATGCGGAACATCAAGCGGGACGAGCGGCCGTCCGGTGGATCAGGGCCGGGGCGGAGCGGGACCGGCTGACCGCAAGCGGAGCCGCAGGGCGTCGGGAGCCCACTCCCCATCGTGGGGGAGGCCGTTACGGCCTCCCCCACGATGGGGAGTGGATCAGCGAGCGGCGTCGTGCGGCTTCGATGGCAAGGCGGAGGACGGAATCGACGCGGAGCGTCGGTGACCGACGACAACGCCGCAAGCGGAGCCGCAGGGCGTCGGGAGCCCACTCCCTGTCGTGGGGGAGGCCGTTAGGGTCGGAAGGGTGACTACTCTTCTGCCTGCGCTGCAGGACGGTTCCGGCCCGGCCGCCTCCCGGGAAGCCGTCCGGTTCGGCGAACACACCCTGACGTACGCACAGTTGGCCGCCGCCTCGGACGCCCTCGCCGCGCGGCTCGCGGGCGCCGGGCGGGTCGCCGTCTGGGCCACACCGACCCCGGAGACCGTGGTCGCGGTGGTGGCGGCGCTGCGGGCCGGGGTGCCCGCCGTGCCGCTCAACCCGAGGACGGGCGAGCGGGAACTGGCCCATATCGTCGCCGACAGCGCCCCGTCGGCGGTGCTGGCCGGAGCGGGCGACGTGCTCCCGCCCGCACTGGGCGCGCTGGACCGTACGGATGTCGACACGTCGGCAATGGTGGCGAACGGCGCCGGCTTCCCCGAGCCCTCCCCCGAGTCCCCCGCCCTGATCGTCTACACCTCCGGCACCACGGGCCCGCCCAAGGGCGCGATCCTGCCGCGCCGGGCGATCGCCGCCTCCCTGGACGCGCTTGAGGACGCCTGGCAGTGGACCGGCGACGACGTCCTCGTCCACGCCCTGCCGCTGTTCCATGTGCACGGTCTGATCCTCGGCGTCCTGGGTCCGCTGCGCCGGGGCGGTTCGGTACGTCATCTGGGGCGGTTCTCCGCCGAGGGTGTGGCCCGGGAGCTGGGGTCCGGCGGCACGATGCTGTTCGGCGTACCCACGATGTACCACCGGCTGGCCGAGACCCTCGGCGACGGTTCGGCGACGGACGCCGCCGGGCTGGCGAAGGCGCTCGCAGGGGCGCGGCTGCTGGTCTCGGGGTCGGCTGCGCTGCCCGTCCATGACCACGAGCGGATCGCGGCGGCGACCGGGCGCCGGGTCGTCGAGCGGTACGGCATGACGGAGACCCTGATGAACACCGGTGTCCGCGCGGACGGCGAACCGCGGCCCGGGACGGTCGGCGCACCCCTGCTCGGCGTCGAACTCCGGCTGGTCGAGGAGGACGGCACCCCGCTCGCCGACCCGACAACCGAGGGCGCTGTGGGCGAGATCCAGGTACGCGGCCCGAACGTCTTCACCGGCTATCTGAACCGCCCCGACGCGACGGCGGCCGCGTTCACCGAGGACGGCTGGTTCCGTACGGGCGACATGGCGACCCTCGACACGGACGGCTGTGTACGGATCGTCGGCCGCAAGGCGACCGACCTGATCAAGAGCGGGGGCTACAAGATCGGCGCGGGCGAGATCGAGAACGCGCTGCTGGACCACCCGGGCGTCCGCGAGGCCGCCGTCACCGGGGAGCCGGACCCGGATCTGGGCGAGCGGATCGTCGCCTGGGTGGTGCCGTCCGATCCGGGCGCGCCGCCCACGGAGGCCGAGCTGGCGGACCACGTGGCGGCTCAGCTCGCCCCGCACAAGAGGCCGCGCACGGTCCGTTATCTGGAGGCGCTGCCCCGCAACGACATGGGCAAGATCATGAAGCGGTCCCTCGGTGCGTAGGCGGCTGACGGCGCGGCAGGCGATCGCGGCGGTCGGCGACGACTTCGTCGAGGCCGTCGACCCGCCCGGCGCGGAGATACCGGCGGACGGTCCGCTCTCCTGGTCCGGTTACGCGGACTCCCGGGCCCGTGCGGCGGACCGCACCGGTGAGGAGGAGTCCGTCGTCCACGGTCTCGCCACCGTCGGCGGCCACCCATGTGTCCTGATCTCGTTCGAGTTCGGCTTCCTCGGCGGCTCGCTGGGGCAGCGCACCGGGGACCGGCTGGAAGCCGCGTACGAGACCGCCCGCAGCCGTCGGCTGCCGCTCGTCTCGCTGATCGCGACGGGCGGCAGCCGGATGCAGGAGGGCATGGTGGCGCTCACCCAGCTCCACCGGGTGGCGCGCGCCTCGGCCCGGCTGCGGGCGGCCGGTCTGCCCCAGCTCGCGGTCCTGCGCGATCCGACGACGGGTGGCGGCTGGGCCACGCTGGGGGCCGCCGCCGATGTGATCCTGGCGCTGCCGGGGGCGCAGATCGGGTTCGCCGGATCGCGGGTGCGGCCGGCGGACGCGGACGCGTCGGCCTACACGGCGGAGGGCCAGCTGGTCACGGGCCACGTCGATGCGGTCGTCGGCGCGGCCGAGCTGCCGGGGACGCTGGGGCGGTGGCTGGGCGCGCTGGGAGCGGCAGGCGTCGGCGAGCCCCTCCTGCCCGCACCGGTCCCGGGCGCCCTCTCGGACGCCGGGTTGCCCGCGACCGGCTGGGACGCCGTGCGGCAGGCCCGTTCCTCGGCCCGGCCGCGTGCCGAGGCGTATCTCGACGCGTACTTCGACCACCTGCTGCCGCTCAGCGGCGACCGGTGCGGCGGTACGGATCCGGGTCTGCTCTGCGGGTTCGGGCTGCGCGGCGACCGGCCGATCGCGTACATCGCCCAGCGCGGCACCGCCACCCGCCCGGCGGGCTATCGCACCGCCGCCCGGGTGATCCGGCTGGCGGACCGGCTCGGCGTACCCGTCCTGACCCTCATCGACACCCCGGGCGCGGCGAACGACGCCGAGGCGGAACGGGCGGGCGCGGGAGCCGCCATCGCCGACGCGTTCGCGGCGATCGCCGAGGCCCGGGTCCCGGTGACGACCCTGGTGATCGGCGAGGGCGGCTCGGGCGGCGCGCTGGCCCTGGCGGCGCCGGACAACACGCATGTCACCCGGGACAGCTACTTTTCCGTCATCGCCCCGGAGCTCGCGGCAGCCATCCTGAAGCGCTCCCCCGACGCCGTACGCGCCACGGCCGACCAGCTGCGCCTTCGCCCCCAGGACCTGGTGGAGCTGGGCATCGCCCGCGGGATCGCGGCCCCCGGCGCGCAGGCGCCCTGACGGCGAGTCCACCGCGCGGGGTGACGGATCGCTGGTTAGCGTGAAAAACCGGACCAACCATCGAGTCAGGAGCGCAGAGTAATGGCCGCAGAACCTGAGGGCACGCCGTGCTGGGCGGACGCCATGTTCACCGATCTCGAGGGGGCGAAGAGCTTCTACGGTGACGTGCTGGGCTGGACCTTCAGCGAGGCGTCGTCGGAGTTCGGCAACTACACGCAGGCGTACGCGAACGGCAAGGCGGTGGCCGCCGTCGTACCGCCCATGCCCGGCCAGGAGGGCCAGTCGGCATGGTGTCTGTACTTCGCGTCGCCCGACACCGCCGCCACCGCCGCGAAGATCCGGGACAACGGCGGCGAGGTGCTGATGGACCCGATGCAGGTCGGCGACTTCGGCTCGATGCTGCTGGCCCGCGATCCGAGCGGAGTGACGTTCGGCGTGTGGCAGGCGGGGCAGCACGAGGGATTCGAGGCCAAGGGCACGCCCGGTGCGTACTGCTGGTCGGAGGTGTTCACCCGGGAGCCCGCGAAGGCGGACTCCTTCTTCCCCGCCGTCTTCCCGTACAACGTGAAGCAGATGAAGGACGACGCGATCGACTTCTCCATCTACGACCTGGGCGCCGACCCGGTCATGGGGCGGATGAAGATGACGGACGACTTCCCGCCCGAGGTCCCGCCGTACATCAACGTGTACTTCACCGTCGAGGACTGCGACGCGGCGGTGGCAAAGGCGACGGAGCGCGGGGCGATCCTCCGGTTCGGGCCGATGACCAGCCCCTTCGGCCGGTTCGCCGCGCTGAGCGACCCGCAGGGTGCGGCGTTCTCGGTGATCGACGTCAAGACGACCGGCGGCGACATGCCGGAGTTCTCCGACGCGACCACCTGAGCGGCGGCACAGTCCGGCCGTCAGCGGCGGCACAGTCCGGCCGTCCGGCTCACCGGCAGCCAGTCACAGTCAGCCGGTCGCCGTCTGTCGGCGACCGGCTGCTGTCTTCCCCCCTCCACTCGGCTCCGTACACAACTCCACAGGAGCGAGAGCACTGCCCTTGACTGCAAGCACCGCACTTGGAGGGCACCCCCAGCACGTCACGGCGAAGATCACCGCGAGCCCGTGCCGCCTGATCCGGCCCAGCCGGCCGTCACTGCCAGGGAACTTCTGATGGGCTGGCAGGAGGGCGGGCGACGCCGTTCCTCGGCAGGGGATGAGCGGAGAACAACGTGGCGTACAGACCACTCCGACCGAGGAGTTGCGCATGCGTGCCCGACTCCACCAGCCGACCCTCGTCCAGCACCAGAATGCGGTCGGCGTCCGAGGCCAGGGCCAGGTCGTGCGTGATCACGATGGTGGTTCGCCCTTCGGCGAGGCGCCGCAGCGGTCCGAGGATGCGCTGAGCGGCCACGGTGTCCAGCCCCGTGGTGGGCTCGTCGAGCATCAGAACGGGCGCGTCACGCAACATGGCGCGGGCAATGGCGACGCGCTGCAACTGGCCTCCGGAGAGTCGGGCGGTTCCGGGGGAAATGACGGTGCCGTAGCCATCCGGAAGGGCCTGGATGAAGCCGTCGGCGTCGGCTGCCCGCGCGGCATCCACGACATCACTGTGGGTGGTGCCGGGACGTCCGCAGCCGATGTTCTCCTCGATGGTGTCGTGCAGGACGAGTGTGTCCTGGGGAAGGAGCGTGATGTTCCGGCGGAGGTGGGTGAGCGGCAGCTGGTCCACGGACACGCCGTCCAGTCGGATGCTGCCGGAGTCGGGGTCGTAGAACCTCAGCAGCAGAGCCGCCAGGGTCGACTTGCCCGCGCCGCTGGGGCCGGTGATGACCAGCAGTTCCCCGGGGCTCGCGGTGAAGGAGAGGTCGCGGAGAACCGGCTCGCTGTTGCCGGGGTAGCGGAAGGAGACCTGGCGTGCTTCCACCGTGCCGAGTGCGCGGCTGCGGACGGGCACGGGCACCGAATCGGCCGGGTCGGTGACGGCGGGCCGGGCGTCGAGGATCTCCAGCAGCCGCTCGGCAGCGGCAGTCGCAGCGGTGGCCGTCAGGCCGAGCTGGCCCAGCGAGCGCACCGGCGGGTAGAGGTAGCCGATGAAGGCGGCGAAGGCCAGGAGCTGCCCGAGGGTCATCCGTCCCGCGGCGATCTCCCATGCCCCCAGACCGATGATCGTCAGGATGCAGAGCGTTTCGAGGACCTCCACGGTCTCGGCATAGAGCGCGGTGAGGCGGACGCCGGACACCGCCGCCTTCAGCCGCTTGCGCGCCTTGTCCTGGAGCCTTTCCTCCTCGTCCCGCTGCCTGTTGTACGCCTGGGTCAGAACGACGTTGACCAGCGTCTCCTCGACCACTGCGGTGATGGCACCGTCCGCCGCGCGTCCGCGACGGGACACGTCACGCAGACGCCCCGTGAACATGCGGGTCATGACGAAGAAGAACGGGACCAGGACAAAGGTGGCGAGGGCCAGATCCCACCGCAGCCACAGGGCGGCGGCGGAGAAGAAGACAGTGCTGAAGAGGGCCGAGGCCACCCCGACGATGCCGGAGACCACGAGCTGCTCGATGGCTTCCACGTCGCCGGTCAGTCGCTCCACCAGGTCACCGCGGCGGTTGCGCTGGAAGAAGTGCGGCGGCAGCGTCTGGAGATGCGAGAAGACCCGGGCCCGTAGCCGCAGCACAAAGCGTTCAGCGGTCCAGGCCGCGAGCGAACTGCCCAGATACCCCACCACCGCACCGACGGCGGCCACGGCGAACCATTGACCGGCAGGCTTCCAGAACGCGCTCACGGAGCCTGTCTGCAGGGCCTTGTCGGTGAGTTCGGCAAAGAGCAGGATCGTCACGGTCTCGGCGATCGCGGCCATGACGGCGAACAGACAGATCAGGACGATCCAGCGCCGGTCGCCTCGCGTCAGTGGCCAGAAGCGCCGGAACGAGACGGCGATACTGATGGGATCGGTGCGGATCGGCACATCCGTCACCGAATCCTGGGTCGGCCCGTCAGTGCGGGCTGCATGCCGGGGTGAGCTGCGGAGGCTCATGGGCGTCACGTCACAGAGGTGCTCGGGCTATGGGTCCGTCGCCATAGACGCAGGCCCCCCACACTTCGAGGCGGACCCGCGCGGGAGCGCGAGCCAGCCTCGAAGCAGTGGGGATGGAGGATGTGCGGTCAGTACCCGCCGCGCCCGAATCCGCCGCGGCCGAAACCGCCACGGTCGAAACCGCCACGCCCGAAACCGCCACGGCCGTATCCGCCACGGCCGAAACCGCCGCGCCCGTATCCGCCACGGCCGTATCCGCCGTATCCGCCGTCTCCCCAGCCACCGCATCCGCCACGGAAGATGCTACGTGCGTTCATCTCCGGCTCCTTACGAGGTTGATGTGCCGCCCCTTGCTCCAACTGCGGCACTTCCGACATTACGACGACCCCCAACTACCAACAAGTCGGGCAAGTGCTAATTCGAGCGAAACTTACGAGATGCCCCGAATCCTCAGGCCGCTGCCGGGCGCGCCCCTCCGGCACACCCCTCCTGTACGGCCCACCGGCGGGCCGTACAGGGCCCTCGCCCTATCGACCTGACGGCGCCTCGCCGCCGCGACCCTCGCCTGACTGGGCATCCACGCTCCCAAGCGAAGACTGAATATGCCAACGGCATATTCAGTTGGCATACACAGTTCCGCAAGCCCATGGCGCACACCGCGCTGCACATCAACCGGGCCTGCCCACAAGCTTTCTGACGGTTCAAAAGACACGAGAAGGTCCGATCCCATCCCGACCGGCGCACACCCCGACACCCCGGACCGTAGCGCCGCATCGACACCCACCGGTCCGGTTCGGGCGAGCAACGCATAACCGCACGACGGGACTTCCTCGTGACAGCTCATACCGTCTGCTGTCACCCCGTTATGGGGCGTTCGGCCAAGCAGTGGCCGAGCAAGGACGCCGCGCGACCTGCGGTGATGCACCCCCGGACGAACACGCACGACGCCACTCCGTCACCGGCTGCGCGTCGCCCCTTCGGGCCCGCGGCACCACCACCGCGGCCCGCTCCGCAATCACGAGGTCGACCTCCTTCAGCGGCGAGGCGTAGGTATCTGAGGCGAGCTGGATCGTGGAGAGCCGCAGCGCCTCCTTAATAGCGTGCAGATCGCCAATAGCGTGCAGATCGCCGTCGCCCCGGTGCATGAGGGTCGCCGCACAGTGCCGGAGGTCCCGGAGGCCGATCGGCGGCAGGTCAGCCTCACGGCAGATCCGCCGGAACTCCTCGGACACCTTCTCGGGGCGCAGCCACCTGCCGTCAGGCTCGACGAACACCTTCCCCGCGTCCGTCCGGCCCGCGACGCCCTTCCCGGCCGCCCTCTGCTCGGCGGCATGCGCGTTCCAGGCGTCCCGCTCCGCGAGCTGCCGCTCCCGGTGCGTCGCTCAGGAGATGACCGACCGCACGGAGGGGAAGTCCTGACGTGGACGTGGAGGCATCGCGGACCTGCACCGTGATGCTCCAGGGCTGCTCACGCGTTCTTGGACGGTGTGACGGTCCGGAGATCCATCTCCCGCCGCTCGTGGACATCCGCCTCGCAGTGCGACCCGCTGTTTGAGGGAAGCCACCGGCGCGCCTCCCTGACTCCGTCGACATTTCGGCCGAGCATGGGGCGAGCGAGCGATCACGAGGGACACGAAGAGGCCCCCGCCGACGCGGGGGCCTACGCGTTGTTCCAGGTCAAACGTTTCCGCCAGGAACAGCGAACGTGGGGCGGGTGGGACTCGAACCCACGGCCGACGGATTATGAGTCCGCTGCTCTAACCGGCTGAGCTACCGCCCCTTTTCGGCGTGGCGCGTACATGTGTGCGCGCCGTCTGCCGCAGCATAGCCGGTCATACGATCTCTCGCTCCGGATGGTCGGCTTCGCATGACCATGAAGACAGAGTCGGCCGCTGCCCGGTTCCGAACAGCGAAATCAGACGCGAAAGAGTCCGGACCGAGCCGGCGCCGGCTCCGGCCCGGCACGCGAAAAAGGACCCCGAAGGGTCCTCTTCCGTCCCGCTCCCCCGACTGGACTCGAACCAGTAACCCTCCGGTTAACAGCCGAATGCTCTGCCAATTGAGCTACAGGGGATCGCGCTCCCCCGACTGGACTCGAACCAGTAACCTGCCGGTTAACAGCCGGCTGCTCTGCCAATTGAGCTACAGGGGATTGCTGCGTTTGCACCGAACCTTACCTGCCTGGCTGCTGCCGGGCGGCGCGCGTTCGCTGCGACACATACATTAGCGCAAGCAGGGGGGTGCTTCGCCAATCGGTATCGCCCGGGGTGATCTCGGGCGCCGACGGGTAGGCGGGCAGCACACGTCGCACGGAGCAGGAGAAGGGTGGCAACCATGCGGTACCGGCTCACGTTCATCGCCGGACTGGCCCTCGGTTACGTACTCGGCACACGGGCCGGACGCGAGCGCTACGAGCAGCTGAAGAAGTCCGCACGCCAGTTCGCCCAGAATCCGGCCGTGCGCAACAGCGCCGAGTCCGCGGCGCAGAGCGGCCGCGAGTTCGCCGGCAAGGCGTACCACGCGGTGAGCGACAAAGTAGGAGAGAAGGTGCCCGCCTCGATGGTCGAGCGGGTGCGGTCGCTGCGGGAGCGGGGCCAGGGGCAGGGCATCGAGGACGACTGGGGCACCAGCAACACGTAACCGGGCCGGCCGGCCCTCCTCCCGTACGGGAATGGTCCGGCGGTGCGGCAGAATCTCCCCATGGGCATAGTCGCCGGCTTGGACAGTTCTTCGGCCTTCACGCACATCGTCGTCTGCGATGCGGACACGGGTGCCGTACTCCGGCAGGGGTACGCCGCACATCCCGTCGAGGCGAAGGCCACCGAGGTGGACCCGCAGGCGTGGCTGCTCTCACTCGGTGAGGCGGCCACCGGCGGGCTGCTCGAAGGTGTGCAGGCCATCGGGGTCTCCGCGCAGCAGCACGGTCTGGTGCCGCTGGACCATCAGGGCAATCTCGTCCGTCCGGCGCTGCTCGGCAATGACAAGCGGGCGCAGGTCGCCGCGGCCGATCTGATCGACGGGCTCGGCGGGCGGCAGGCCTGGGCCGAAGCGGTCGGGGCTGTCCCGCAGGCCGCGCAGCCGGTGTCGAAGCTGCGGTGGCTGGCGCGGAGCGAGCCGGATTCGGCGCACCGGGTCGCCGCGGTGCTGCAGCCGCACGACTGGCTGGTGTGGCAGCTGCTGGGCCGGCCGAGCCGGCGGACCACCGACCGCGGTGCCGCGTCCGGGACGGGGTACTGGTCGGCCGGGACCGGTTCGTACCGGCCCGATCTGGTGGAGCTCGCGCTCGGACAGCAGGCGGCGCTGCCGGAGGTGCTCGGTCCCTCCGATGCGGCCGGGACGACGCCCGAGGGGCTGCTGATCTCGGCCGGGACCGGTGAGACGATGGCGGCGGCGTTCGGGCTCGGGGTCGGGGTCGGCGATGCGGTCGTGTCGCTCGGAGCCTCCGGCTCGGTGATGGCGGTGCACCACGAGGCGCTGTCCGATCCGGCCGGGATCATCACGTCGTTCGCGGATGCCTCCGGGATGCATCTGCCGGTCGTGCACACGCTCAATGCGGTGCGTGCTCTGCGGGGCTCCGCCGAGATGCTGGGGCTGGAGAGCCTGGAGGAGCTGTCCGCGCTGGCGCTGAAGTCGACGCCGGGCGCCTCCGGACTCGTACTCCTGCCCTATCTGGAGGGCGAGCGCACCCCGCATCTGCCGCACACGGCGGGCACGCTGAGCGGGCTGCGGCGCGAGTCGATGAAGCCGGAGCATCTGGCGCGGGCGGCGTTCGAAGGGATGCTGTGCTCGCTGGCCGACGCGCTCGATGTGCTGCGCGGCCGTGGGGTCGAGGTGCGTCGGGTGTTCCTGCTGGGGGCGGCGGCCGAACTGCCGGCCGTGCAGGGTCTTGCCCCCGCGCTGTTCGGCACACAGGTCGTCGTGCCGCAGCCGGCCGAGTACGCGGCGCTGGGCGCCGCCCGGCAGGCGGCCTGGGCGCTCGGGGTCTCTCGGGGGACGCTCGATCCGCGGACTCCCCCGGCCTGGCAGGGTGCGACGGCGCAGGTGCTGGAGCCGGGCGAGGAACTGCCGGTCGGCCAGGCGGTGCGGCAGCAGTACATGGCCACGCGGGACCAGCTTCACCCCGGGGCGTTCGACTCCGCGCACTGAGCCGGGCGCTCTCCGTGACAAGGCCGGTCCCCCGGTCGGAGGTTCGGTCTCCGGCGGGTGGACCGGGTCTCGTTTTGACCTGGGCTTGAGGAAAAACGTTCGCGGTCGCACCGGGCCTTGCCGGAAAATGGGTCGACTCCCGACCTCCTGCCGACTCCGAGAGACACGCGTGCTCATAAAACTCCTGCGGGGCTACCTCCGCCCGTACAAGAAACCGATCGTGCTGCTGGTGGCGCTCCAGCTGCTGCAGACCTGCGCCACCCTCTATCTCCCCTCCCTCAACGCCGACATCATCGACAACGGTGTCGTCGAGGGGGACACGGGCTACATCCTGGAGTACGGCGGCATCATGCTCGCCGTCTCCATCGCCCAGGTCGTCTGCAACATGGGGGCGGTCTTCTACGGTGCGCGCACCGCGGCCGCACTCGGCCGGGACGTCCGGGCGTCGGTCTTCGACCGCGTTCAGTCGTTCTCGGCACGTGAGGTCGGGCGCTTCGGGGCGCCCTCGCTGATCACCCGTACGACCAATGACGTCCAGCAGGTCCAGATGCTGGTCCTGATGACGTTCACCATGATGGTCTCGGCGCCGATCATGTGTGTAGGCGGCATCATCCTGGCGCTCGGCCAGGACGTTCCGCTGTCGGCGGTGCTGCTCGCGGTGGTGCCGGTACTCGGCATCGCGGTGGCTCTCATCGTGCGGCGGATGCGGCCGCTGTTCCGCACGATGCAGGAGCGGCTCGACACGGTGAACCGGGTGCTGCGCGAGCAGATCACCGGCAACCGGGTCATCCGCGCCTTCGTGCGGGACCCGTACGAGGCGAAGCGGTTCCGCGGCGCCAACACCGAACTGACCGATGTGGCGCTCTCCACCGGGCGTCTGATGGCGCTGATGTTCCCGACCGTGATGACGGTCGTGAACGTGTCGTCGATCGCCGTGGTCTGGTTCGGTGCGCACCGGATCGACAGCGGCGGGATGCAGATCGGCGCGCTGACCGCGTTCCTCGCCTACCTGATGCAGATCGTCATGTCGGTGATGATGGCCACCTTCATGTTCATGATGGTGCCGCGCGCCGAGGTGTGTGCCGAGCGCATCCAGGAGGTCCTGGCGACCGATTCGAGCGTCGTGCCGCCGGTCAAGCCGGTGCGGGAGCTGCGCGCCCACGGTCATCTGGAGGTGCGGGGTGTGGACTTCCGCTACCCGGGCGCCGAGGAGCCGGTGCTGCGGTCGGTGGATCTGGTGGCACGGCCCGGCGAGACGACCGCGATCATCGGGTCGACGGGCAGCGGGAAGTCGACGCTGCTCGGTCTCGTACCGCGGCTGCTCGATGTGACGGACGGCCAGGTGCTGGTCGACGGCACGGACGTACGGACGCTGGAGCCGACGCTGCTGGCGAAGACGGTGAGTCTGGTTCCGCAGAAGCCGTATCTGTTCTCCGGGACGGTCGCGACGAATCTGCGGTACGGAAACCCGGACGCGACCGACGAGGAGCTGTGGCACGCGCTGGAGGTCGCGCAGGCCAAGGAGTTCGTCGAGGAGCTGGAGCATGGGCTGCACGCGCCGATCGCGCAGGGCGGCACCAATGTCTCCGGCGGGCAGCGGCAGCGGCTCGCGATCGCGAGAACGCTGGTGCAGCGGCCGGAGATCTATCTCTTCGACGACTCGTTCTCCGCGCTCGACTACGCGACGGATGCCGCGCTGCGCGGGGCGCTGTCGCGGGAGACGGCCGAGGCGACCGTGGTGATAGTGGCGCAGCGGGTGTCCACCATCCGTGACGCGGACCGGATCCTGGTGCTCGACGAGGGCCGGGTCGTCGGGTCCGGTACCCATCACGAGCTGATGGACGGCAATGAGACCTACCGGGAGATCGTGCTCTCCCAGCTGACGGAAGCGGAGGCCGCGTAATGGCCGGTCCTGGCGGACGCATGATGGCGGGCGGGGCGCCGACCGACCGGTCCATGGACTTCAAGGGGTCCTCGAAGCGGCTGCTGAAGCGCTTCGCGACGGAGAAGGCCACGCTGTACGTGATGCTGGCGGCCGGTGTGCTGAGCGTCGGGCTCTCGGTCGTCGGGCCGAAGATCCTCGGCAAGGCGACCGACCTGGTGTTCGCCGGCGTCATCGGCCGGCAGATGGCCGAGGGAACGACCAAGGAGCAGGCCGTCGAGGGCCTGCACAAGAGCAACAGCGGCCTCGCCGACATGCTCTCCGGGGTCGACTTCACCCCCGGGCAGGGCATCGACTTCAGCGCGGTGGGGAACGTACTGCTGACGGCGCTGGCGATCTACGTCGGTGCCGGTCTGCTGATGCTGGTGTCGACGCGGCTGTCGATCCGGGTGATCAACCGGGTCGTGTTCCAGATCCGCGAGGACATCCAGACGAAGCTGTCCCGGCTGCCGCTGTCCTACTTCGACCGGGCCAAGCGCGGCGAGGTGCTCAGCCGGGCGACCAACGACATCGACAACATCTCGCAGACGATGCAGCAGACGATGGGCCAGCTCATCAACTCCCTGCTGACCATCATCGGCGTGCTGGTCATGATGTTCTGGATCTCGCCGCTGCTGGCGCTGGTCGCGCTGGTGACGGTCCCGCTGTCGGTGGTCGTGGCGACGAAGGTCGGCAAGCGGTCGCAGCCGCAGTTCGTGCAGCAGTGGAAGGTGACGGGCAAGCTCAACGCCCATATCGAGGAGATGTACACCGGGCACACCCTGGTGAAGGTCTTCGGACGGCAGGAGGAGTCCGCGAGGGACTTCGCCGAGCAGAACGACGCGCTGTACGAGGCGAGCTTCAAGGCGCAGTTCAACAGCGGGATCATGCAGCCGCTGATGATGTTCGTGTCGAACCTGAACTATGTGCTGATCGCCGTCGTCGGTGGTCTGCGGGTGGCATCGGGTTCGCTGTCGATCGGTGACGTCCAGGCGTTCATCCAGTACTCGCGGCAGTTCTCGATGCCGCTGACGCAGGTCGCGTCGATGGCGAACCTGGTGCAGTCGGGCGTCGCGTCCGCCGAGCGGATCTTCGAGTTGCTGGACGCCGAGGAGCAGGACGCCGACCCCGAGGCGGGTGAGCGTCCGGCGGAACTGCTCGGCAGCGTCTCGCTGGAGAAGGTGTCGTTCCGCTACCACCCCGACAAGCCGCTCATCGAGGACCTGTCGCTGAATGTCGAGCCGGGCCACACGGTGGCGATCGTCGGCCCGACCGGCGCCGGCAAGACGACGCTGGTCAACCTGCTCATGCGCTTCTACGAGGTGACGGGCGGGCGGATCGCTCTCGACGGCGTCGACGTGGCGAAGATGTCGCGCGACGAGCTGCGGTCGGGGATCGGCATGGTCCTGCAGGACACCTGGCTGTTCGGCGGTTCGATCGCGGACAACATCGCGTACGGCGCTTCGCGCGAGGTCACCCGGGAGGAGATCGAGGAGGCGGCGAGGGCGGCCCACGCCGACCGCTTCATCCGTACCCTGCCGGACGGTTACGACACGGTGATCGACGACGAGGGCTCCGGCGTCAGCGCGGGTGAGAAGCAGCTGATCACCATCGCGCGGGCGTTCCTGTCCGACCCGGTGATCCTGGTGCTCGACGAGGCGACGAGCTCCGTCGACACGCGTACCGAGGTGCTGATCCAGAAGGCGATGGCCCGGCTGGCGCACGGCCGTACGAGCTTTGTGATCGCGCACCGGCTCTCCACCATCCGGGACGCGGACGTCATCCTGGTGATGGAAAACGGGTCGATCGTCGAACAGGGCACGCACGAGGAGCTGTTGGGGGCGCAGGGGGCCTACGCCCGGCTGTACGCGGCACAGTTCGCGCAGGCGGTCGCCGAGGTCGACTGATCCCTCGCGGAAGTCCTGTCGTCACACTGCCGTCGCCGCCCGGAGGGCGGCCGCTCGGCGCCCGGTGCGTGCGTGCCGGGCGCCGAGCGGCGTCCGGCGTCCGGCGTCCGGCGTCCGGCGTCCGGCGTCCGGCAGTGTGACGACAGAACCTGGGGTCTTCCGTGTGGATCAGGCTGGTGCCGTGACCGGCAATGTTGCCGGGAGGGGCACTAGTCGAGGTAGCCGCGGAGCTGGTCGGCGAAGGCGTGGTCCCGCAGCTTGTTGAGGGTCTTGGATTCGATCTGCCGGATGCGCTCGCGCGTCACACCGAAGATCCGGCCTATCTCCTCAAGCGTGCGGGGCCGGCCGTCGTCCAGCCCGTAGCGCAGCTGGACGACCTTGCGCTCCCGCTCGTTCAGGGTGGAGAGCACCGCTTCGAGGTGCTCGCGCAGCAGCAGGAACGCGGCGGACTCCACGGGGGACGCCGCGTCGCCGTCCTCGATCAGGTCGCCGAGCGCGACGTCGTCCTCCTCGCCGACCGGTGCGTGCAGCGAGACGGGTTCCTGGGCGAGCCGCAGCACTTCGCCGACCCGTTCCGGCGTCAGGTCGAGCTGGGCGGCGACCTCTTCGGGCGTCGGCTCGTAGCCGCGCTCCTGGAGCATCCGGCGCTGGACCCGTACGACGCGGTTGATCAGCTCGACGACATGGACCGGAACCCTTATGGTCCGCGCCTGGTCGGCGAGGGCGCGGGACATGGCCTGCCGGATCCACCAGGTCGCGTACGTCGAGAACTTGTAGCCCCGGGCGTAGTCGAACTTCTCGACCGCCCTGATCAGTCCGAGGTTCCCCTCCTGGACCAGATCGAGCATCGTCAGCCCGCGGCCGACGTAGCGTTTGGCGACGGAGACGACGAGGCGCAGGTTCGCCTCGATCAGACGGCGCTTCGCCATCCGCCCCATGACCACCAACCGGTCCAGATCGACGGCGAGTCGGGAGTCCGGGTCCGGGGTGCTCGCCAGCCGCTCCTCGGCGAACAGACCGGCTTCGACGCGGCGGGCGAGTTCCACCTCGTCGGCGGCGGTGAGCAGCGGGATGCGTCCGATCTCCCGCAGATACTGGCGGAAGAGGTCGGAGGACGGACCGCCGGTGTCGGGGCGCCCGCGCGGCTCCGGCGGTTCGGGCAGCTCCGCCTGCTCCTCCATGACGTCGGCTGCTTCGGGTATTTCCGACGGCTCGGGCGGTTCGGGTGTCGGCGGGTCCACCGCGGCCTCCGGATGATGCATGGCCCGGTTCTGCGCGGGGACGGCCGAGACACGCTCGGTTGTGGTCACGGTCCGGGTCTGCACGGGGGCGACCTCCAGGTGATCGCTGCCGGATCGCGGGGGATGGGGGACCCACCGTGCAGTGGGCAGACCGCGCTCCGATGACTCAGGCACCGCCATCCAGTGTGGGGGAAGACACATCGCCGCCACGAGGGGCGTGCGCAGACTTTCTGAGTCCGGTCCGTGACCGGCCGGTTACCGGAGGGAGCCCTCGGGGGATCGGTCAGAGTGCGTCGGCGCCGTGATTGCCCAGGGACTGGGCGTACTGCTGCAGCACCCAGACCTCGTTCTGCGCGGCCGCCAGGTGATCCGGGGCGACATTGCTGCCCAGGCGGGTGAGGCTGCCCTGGACGTCGTTGATCCGGCGGTCCACGGCGCGCAGCCGGACCTTGACCAGATGCTCGCCCGCGTACGCCTCGTCGATGGACTTGCCGTGGAAGACCTCGACGGCGAGCTCGGTGACCAGCTTGCGCACGGTGTCGTTGGGGGCGGCGTCGAGGACGCCGACCAGATACTCGCGGTTGTCGGCGAGGCCCTGTTCGGCGCCGCCCGCCTCCGCGATGCACTGGCGCACCGCGGCGTACGGCGGGGCGGTGAACTCGTCGATCCCGTAGGCGTCGAAAGCCGGGGAGACCAGGGCGGGCTTCTGCAGGGCGAGCTTGAGGAGCTCCCGCTCGGTGCGGTGGGCCGGGCTGCGGAGGTTGAGCGCGGGGCCCGAGGGGCCGGCGGAGGCCTGGACCTGGTGCGGGGGGCCGCCGCGGGAGGGTGCGGGTGCGGGGCCCCGGTCGCCGCGGTCGCGGGCCCAGCGGGCGAGCTGGGCGACGCGCTTGACGACGAACTGGGTGTCGAGAATGCCGAGCATCCCGGCCAGCTGGACGGCGACCTCGTGCTGGGAGGAGCTGTTCTTGATCCGGGCGACGACGGGCGCGGCCTCGTCGAGCGCGGCGCCGCGGCCCGCCGGGGTCTCCAGGTCGTACCGCCCGACGATCTGGCGGAGCGCGAACTCGAAGAGCGGGGTGCGGGGTTCGACCAGGTCGCGGACGGCCTCGTCGCCCTTGACGAGGCGCAGATCGCACGGGTCCATGTTGTCCGGCGCGATGGCGATGTACGTCTCCGCGGCGAACTTCTGGTCGTCCTCGAAGGCGCGCAGGGCGGCCTTCTGACCCGCCGCGTCACCGTCGAACGTGAAGATCACGCGGGCGCTGCCGTTGTCCATCAGGAGCCGGCGGAGGATCTTGATGTGGTCGCCGCCGAACGCCGTGCCGCAGGTGGCGATGGCGGTGGTGATCCCTGCGAGGTGGCAGGCCATGACGTCGGTGTAGCCCTCGACGACGACGGCCCGGCTGGCCTTCGCGATGTCCTTCTTCGCGAGGTCGATCCCGTACAGCACCTGCGACTTCTTGTAGATCGCGGTCTCGGGGGTGTTGAGGTACTTGGGGCCGTTGTCGTCGTCGCGGAGCTTGCGGGCACCGAAGCCGACGACCTCGCCCGACGTGTCGCTGATCGGCCACATCAGCCGGCCACGGAAGCGGTCGATGGGGCCGCGGCGGCCGTCCTGGGAGAGGCCGGAGGTGATCAGCTCCCGGTCGCTGAACCCCTTGCCGCGGAGGTAGCGGGTGAGATGGTCCCAGCCGGCCGGGCTGTAGCCGACGCCAAAGTGGGCGGCGGCCGCCTGGTCGAAGCCGCGCTCGGCGAGGAACTTCCGGCCGATCTCCGCCTCGGGACCGTCCAGCTGCTCGACGTAGAACTGGGCGGCGATCTTGTGCGCCTCGACCAGCCGGATGCGCTCGCCACGCTGGTGGGAGGGGTTGTAGCCGCCCTCCTCGTACCGCAGGGTGATGCCCGCCTTGGCGGCGAGGCGCTCGACCGTCTCGGAGAAGGAGAGATGGTCGATCTTCATCACGAAGGCGATCGTGTCGCCGCCCTCCTGGCAGCCGAAGCAGTGGAAGAGACCCTTGCTCGGGCTGACCTGGAAGGAGGGGGACTTCTCGTCGTGGAACGGGCAGAGCCCCTTGAGGTTGCCTCCGCCCGCGTTCCTCAGCTGCAGGTACTCGGAAACGACGGCGTCGATCGGGACCGCGTCCCGGACCGCCTTCACATCGTCGTCATTGATCCTGCCTGCCACGGGTGAAGTCTACGGGTGGGCTCGGACAGGACGGGGCCGTGATCGGTGTCGCGGGCGCCGGGCGGGATCGTGATCACACCCGCCCGGCGCGGAACAGCAGCTTCCGCAAAGGGCTCAGAGCCTGTCGGGTGACCTCTGATCGGGCGGCCACGCCCTGGCACGCACGCTTCCCGCGTTGCCGAAATGCCCTAGTAGCTCCTTCCCC